>CAYTRF010000065.1:0-4009 GCA_964440065.1 uncultured Cocleimonas sp.
ATGATGAGTTTATTATAGCATAATCATAGGCTTATGCCTTAACTTACTGGCATTGGTACTGACCCCTTTTCTTCGCACTTTTCTTCGTTTTCTTCGCTTTTCTTCGTTTCTTCCTTTTCTTCCTTTCTTTTCTTTCTTAAGAAGATAGTAGCTTTTGTTAGATTTGGATTCATGATTTCTTAAAGCAGTTAGAGGAAATAATCAATTTGGCGAATTGCTACAGATTTTATTTAGTTTGCAGAATGAGGATAAAATATCATCATACTCAAGCTTCCCATGATGTAAGTCATTAATACTGACTTCCATATTATTAATGGCGTGTTTAATTAACATTGCCGATTTTTTATAACTATTGTTAACTAATAACTCTTCAATCGGTTTATTACTAAACAGATGGCTTCTATAAGTGGCATATCCTTCATTAACCCAGCCTGGAGTACCAAAAATAGTGGAAAACAAACCAAACTTTTTGGCTTGTAAGATATGCACTAATTCATGTGCAATATAATTATCAATCGTATTGTTAGTTTGTAATTTACTCTTTATAAAAATAAAAGAATGCAATGCAACACCCTCATTAACCAAATTAGTCCCATTTATGATATTTAAAATATAATTTGGTACAGTTGCAGGTGAAAGTAGCCAGTTATAAAGTAGCTCATCGTGAATGAGATATATTTTTATATTTGAAGTTTTATTATAGAGAGGGTCTGTTTTTATAAAATTGATATGTCGCTTAATATCAATCAGTGTTTCGCTGTCTTTTTTATAAATAGTAATTTGTTCGTATGTTTTTTCTTTGTAAAAAAGAGGTGTATAAACAAACATATAAAATAAAATGTTATAAATCCAAAGCGTTACTACTGTATTCAAAATTACGTTTATCTTACCCCATATAGTTTTTTTCTTTTTCCATTCAAGAGGTGGAAATATTGTCTTTGTAATAAAGTTGGTATTCATTATCGGTTTTTAACTTTCAAAATAGATAGAGATATCGCACGAAAATATGACAAAGTAAATAGCTTAATTGTCGTTTTACTCAAATGATTAAGTTCATCACCCATGCGAACTGCATCGGCAACACCTCGATTACTTAACGGGCGATCAAAATCGGTTGCTGCACCGCTTTCCATGCTGATTTTGCGTGGCGTGCTAGGTAAATCGTTTTATTCATTACTATTTTCCAACCTCTTCTAACAACCATTCTCTAAAGGCTATGATACGTGGTAATTTTGATTTATCTTTTGGATATACAAAATAATAAGAATCATCTAGTGGAATATGCGATTCAAACGGTTGAATCAAAAGACCATCATCTAATGCTTTTCTAGCAGAAATACTCGCCACTAATGCAATACCCTGTCCTTCAATTGCGGCTTGTACCAATAAATCATGCTGAGAAAAATGCACACCATGAGAAGTATCTACACTATCCACGCCCGCCATCGCAAACCACATATCCCAATCCGGTTGCCTTTGTGAGGCAGAATTTAAAAAGAAATCACAATGAAGCAATCAATTTCTCTATAAATAAAAGCACACCCCCTCTGTTTTTGCCACTTTATGTACGTAAAAATGCGTTAATAATCGTACAAAAGAGGGAAAAAAGGGGGGGGGACGAAAAAGAAGATAGGTAGACCTAAGAAGAAATAAACGCTACATTGACCCCAGTTTTCCCCGAGGAAGTGAAAATGTTAGAAAAAGAGAATAAGAAATCCAGTAAACGTCTTTGGTCAACACTAATAACACTCAGTGTTATTGTCCTATTACTAGCTGTTGCCTTTACATTACTGCCCCGTAGCTTACCAACTGATTTTTCGGTCGTTGGAAAAGGTATTAACGCGGTGGTGCAGATGTACGACCCTAATGTACTTCGGAGTACAGAAACAGCATCTGCAATAAATAAGGTAAGAGATGATTACATAGGGCAATTAGAATTTGTTGTTGTGCAGATAGGCACGCCTACAGGTAGAAGGCTTAGTCAAACTTACGGCATAGACACCGCTGCACTTTTATTTTTTGACGGCAACGGGAAAATATTAAATATACTGCAGTCATCACAAGATGCAAAATCTTTACGGCATAATTTCAAGGTGATTTTTAAGCTAGAATAAACACTACGCTGACCCCAGTTCTCCACTGATCCCAGTTTCTCCTCAGGAAAATATAACTAAAAAAAGAGTGAAAAGTGGGGGGGTGTTGCTTTTGACGCTCACCAAGAGCAAAAAAGTATACAGAGTCTCGCGTAGCGAGGCGTAGTAGTGGTTGAAGCAAAGGGTAATTGATGTATTATCCCAAGCATGAATATACGCACATTGTTAGATAAAAAAGTGGCAGAGGCAATGCAAGTCGCTGGTGTTGATGAAAACTCTCCTGCGGTGGTAAAAGCATCGGCTCGCCCTGAGTTTGGTGATTACCAAGCCAATGGCATTATGGGGGCAGCGAAGAAACTGAAAATGAATCCTCGTGATTTAGCCACCAAGGTTTTAGAGAACCTTGATCTTAGTGAGATGACTGAAAAGGTTGAAATTGCAGGGCCGGGGTTTTTAAATATCCATCTAAAAAATAGCTGGGTGGCGGAGCAAGCTGAGCATGCACTTGGCTCCGATATGCTTAATATTGAAAAAGTAGTAAACCCTCAAACAGTAGTGATTGATTATTCTGCACCTAATCTAGCTAAAGAAATGCACGTGGGACATTTACGCTCCACCATCATTGGTGATGCCATGGCACGTGTTTTGGATTTTCAAGGGCATAAGGTGATTCGCCAAAACCATGTAGGGGATTGGGGTACGCAATTTGGTATGTTATTGACCTATATGGGTGAATTGAAAAACAAGGATGGCGAGCTTTCAATGCAGTTATCCGATCTTGAAAATTTCTACCAAGCGGCAAAAATACGTTTTGATCAAGATGAAACTTTTGCCCAAACTGCGCGTGAAAACGTGGTGAAATTACAAGCAGGTGATAAGGACTTCTTAAAACTCTGGAAGCAGTTTATTGATACATCACTCAACCACTGTGATGAAATTTATCAAATGCTAAACGTATTACTCACACGCGACGACGTAATGCCAGAAAGCGCCTACAACGATGATTTGCCAAACGTAATTGCTGACCTAGACAAGCAAGGCTTACTCACAAAAGACCAAGGCGCGCAGTGCGTGTTTATGGATGAATTTAAAGGCAAGGATGATTCCATCATCCCGATGATTGTGCAAAAAACAGACGGCGGTTATTTATATGCCACCACTGACCTTGCTGCTTTGCGTTATCGTCATAATAAATTAAATATGGATCGCGGATTATATTTAGTGGATGCGCGCCAGAGTTTGCATTTAAAACAAGTATTCACGGCGGGTAAAAAAGCGGGTTTTGTTCCAAAAGAAACGAAGCTGGAGCATTTAGCTTTTGGCACTATGATGGGAAAAGACGGCACGCCATTTAAAACCCGCGATGGTGGCACAGTTAAGCTAATTGATCTACTTAATGAAGCGCAAGACCGCGCCTTTAAACTGGTCACAGAAAAGAATCCTGATCTTGATGAAGCAACCCGTAAAAGCATTGCGAAGACGGTGGGTATTGGTTCGGTTAAATATGCCGATTTGAGCAAAAACCGTACTTCGGATTATATTTTCAACTGGGATTCCATGCTCAGTTTTGAAGGCAATACCGCGCCGTATTTACAATATGCTTACGCACGAATTCAAAGTATTTTTCGTAAAGCAGGGGGCATTGATGCCAGTGCAGAGTTGTCCTTAGTAGAACCAGCAGAAAGACAGCTAGCGACCAAGTTACTGCAATTTTCAGAATCCTTAGAAATAGTCGCAAAGGAAGGCACGCCCAATCTTTTATGTAATTATTTGTTTCAACTGGCAGGTAACTTTATGACCTTCTATGAAGCCTGTCCGATTATGAAAGCAGATAAGTCGGTAAAACAAAGTCGTTTAAAGTTGTCACAACTGACCGCAAATACCCTTAAAACTGGTTTGAATTTGCTGGGTATTGA
>CAYTRF010000065.1:4109-6711 GCA_964440065.1 uncultured Cocleimonas sp.
ACTAACTCACTCTCTTTTATTGGAAAGTTTAATGTAGCATGAAAGCTATACTGTTCTTCTAATCGGGCTAGCTGTGCTTTGTGTTCTTTGTCATAAAAAATAACAACTTTTATTTCAGGGCTACGTTGCACCATCGACATCATCGACTCTAACGAGCTGGTTCTATCTCGAAAGTCCGACTGATAATTAAATTCGGCAACAATTATTTGTGGTGTTTTTTTCTTGAGTGTTTTTAAAACTTTACGCATTTTGTTTTCTGCGATTACTTGATAACCTAAGCTCTCATACAAGGGTGTAAAATTGGGATAGCCACCAATTTCACTGACAGCTAATAGTAAGGGGGGAGCACTCATGGCGTTGACTTAAGTTTTAATCCACTGATATAAACGAGTATAGTAATCTACAATCTACGAAAAAGAGAGCTTTTTAAAACCCTCAGAATGGGTGAGTATATTTGGTGATGCTAAAATGACCACAGCTCTATTTGACAGGCTTAAACATCATTGCTCAATTATAGGGCCTAAAATAACAGCAGAAGTGGGCGATATTCAGTGCCTATTTGGTCAATTTTTCACGCTCACTGACAGTTTATACATCCAAGTACAAAAAGCAGTCCGAAGCTTTTTTTTGTACTTGGAAAATATGTATTTTAATATTTTCGTCTTGATGATCTACGGTTCTCCTGTATTCCAATTATTAACAATAATAGTGTTAATAACATCAACATCCACTCCGAGAGTGTTGGTATATTCTCTGGTGTCAGAGGAGTTGGTTGGAAGGTAGTATTCCCAGCACCACTAGGTGTCTTAGTCGGTACTTCTAAAGGAGGTGTACTAGGATCATTATCAAAGTCCCACTCTGAAATAGCCTGATTATCAATAGTCTGATTTGGTAAATCAGGGGTATCCAAAACACTTACAAAACGTATTACAACTTCATTATTGGCTGTAGCTTCTGTAGTTAATCCTGGATCTGCAGCAATTACTCCATTCCAGATAATACGTCCCCGTGGAAACGGCCCGCTTGGTGCTTCAAAGTAACAGTTACTGTCAAACGTACTATCGGTAACTGATGTACCTCGAGTTTCACAGTATACACCTGAGGCACTAATATTTGCTCCTGCTGGCATAGCTTCAAACGTCGTTCCTACTGGAATTTCATCAAACACTGTTACATCGGGTGCAGCAACATTACTGTCATTTATCCAAACCATTTGCCATTGCATTCCGATAGCACCTGATGGCGTAACAGTTTTTAATGCCGATGGTGGATCAATAATCAAAATAACTTCAGCTTCAGCTGGGTCTTGAGAATCAACAGGGTTAAGTCCTAACAAGTTACCCTGATCATCAGATGGATCAGCTGTCACTGTAGCGGTGTTAACCAAACTAGTCGTCAAAAGAGCTTCATAGTAATAAGCCAATGAATCACCTGGTGCTAAGCTAACTGGAGCTGGGCTATTGAGTAAAGTCAAATCACCCTGAGTTAAGTTTAATGTCTGATCAATGATATCAATATCTGTGAGATGGGTATTTCCTGTATTAGTTACCTCAAAACAGTAGGTAACAGGAACATTAAGGCTTTTGTCTATATCAACTAAAATGATTTGACTGGAGGCTCTATTCGTCCCACAACCAATGCCATTATCATGACCAATAGCTAAATCATCATCACCATAAACAGTCTTAATAATAACCACATTTGGGAGCTCAACATTACTTCCAATATAGTGACTTGGATCGCTATCATTCACGTTGGTACCGCTGACATCACCTGTTCCAGTAACGCTGGCAGTATTCTCGTAATCACCGACCACTGCAGTGCCTGTTAAGGCCGTACAGGTCATTGACTCACCGACAATTAGACTTGTCTTTGGACAGGTGATTGCACCTTCTTTGTCATCGGTTGCACTGATGCTATTGAGGGTTTCATTTCCGTTATTGGTCACCACAAAGCTCCAAGTAACGGTATCACCTGCGTTTAATATCACTGCATCGGCTACTAAATCAGCATCCACTGTATTGGTGGCTTTTTCGATGTCGATGACAGGGACTGGTAGGTAGAACCCAAAGTCTACAGTCATGTTAGTGTTATTATCATCTTGTGTTGACTGAGCAATACCTGTAAATCCTGTCTCACCTAGTGGCTCATCGTTTGCTTGAAGTAGATAATCTGGACTAGAAACACCATCACTTTTATCATCATCACCATTTTCATCTGTGCCATCATCATCACCATCTGAGGTGCCTTGTCCATCTGTTGAATGCAGATCATTCAACGGTTCACCGACAGTAAATTCACTGATTGGTATATGAACAAAGTAAGTACCTTCTGCTAAGCTATCAAATACGTATGTTCCATCTGCTTCTGTTGTAGTGGTTGCCGTAGGTGTTGTGCTTTGAGGGTTTTCACCTGTTTTATAGAGCTCTACCACTACGCCTTCAACGCCAGCTTCTGTTCCATTAATAATGCCGTCATTGGCAGTTCCACCACCTGCACCATCATCTATCCATACAATATTACCAATAGATACTTTTTCTGATACCTTATAGTGACTTGGATCGCTATCATTCACGTTGGTACCGCTGACATCACCTGTTCC
>CAYTRF010000066.1:0-6704 GCA_964440065.1 uncultured Cocleimonas sp.
TAGCGAAACCGTATTGCGGATATTCCTTATCCAGCTGTTTCATTTCTTTATCACTCGCAACTTTGTCTATAATTGAAGCGGCACTGATTGCTGCCACTTTGGAGTCACCTTTGACAATAGCCTCCATTGAAATTTTCACATCAATGCATTTATTGCCATCAATTTTCACATGATCGGGGCAAACTTTTAAACCTTCTACCGCACGCTTCATTGCCAATAAACTGGCATGTAAAATATTGATTTCATCAATTTCACTCACTTCAGCCCGCCCTAATGACCAACAAAGTGCTTTGGCTCGAATTTCAATATCCAATGCTTGACGTTTTTTTTCTGAAAGCACTTTGGAGTCAGCTAAACCATTAATCCATTTTTCAGGGTTAAGAATAACGGCGGCGGCAACCACCGCACCTGCCAATGGGCCTCTACCCACTTCATCAACACCCGCTACAAGTCGCTTACTCATCTCTTGTTATTTTCAATGAGTTGATGAATTGCCTGCGCCGCCGACTCGCTGGCATTTTGGCGAAGTGTTTTATGAATTTCTGTAAATCGTTTCATGGTGTGATCTAGTTCTTTATTTTGAATGGCTTGATATTGCTGTTCCACTTCTTTAACAATATTCTCTTGGGTAATCTCTTCTTGAATTAATTCAGGCACCAAGTATTCATCCGCTAAGTTATTGGGTAACGTAAAGTATTTGGATTTAATCATATCAAAAAGACGAATGATTCGCGCTGTTATTGGCGCTACACGATAAGCAGCTACCATCGGTCTACCCACTAGCATTCCTTCAAGCACCGCTGTACCTGATGCCATTAAGATTTGATCCGATGCTGCCATCAAAGTGCGAGATTGACCATCGACTAGTGTCATTGGAACATCTGGAGCAATCTCTTTTTTTAATTCCAAAAAAGCAGCTTCAACTTCTTGATTTATCATCGGCGCTACAAATAACCAATCAGGATGATTTTTATGTAACTCTTTTATACCTTTTAAAAAATCGGGTGCGATGCGTTTTATTTCACCCATTCGACTACCTGGCAACACCGCTAAAATATAATCATTTAGCGGTAAAGCTAAAGTCTTCCTTGAGGGTATTTTAGCTACATTTAAATCAATTTCATCGGCTAATGGATGACCCACAAACTGAGCAGGTATGTTATGTTTTTTATAAAAATCAACTTCAAAAGGGAATAAGGTCAACATTAAATCCATCGTACCTATCATTTTTTTTACCCTTCCTTCTCGCCATGCCCAAATGGAAGGACTTACATAATGTAGTGTGATAATTCCAGTTTGATGAAGTTTTGCTTCAATTTTAAGATTAAAGTCTGGCGCATCGATACCGATAAAAATATCAGGCGGATTGTCTATCCATTTTTTGATAAGCGTTTTACGCATTTTAAGCAATTCAAAAATACGAGAGAGGGCTTCTGCATAACCCATGATGGATAATCGCTCCATCTGGTAAAAAGACTCAAAACCTTGTTGTAGCATTTCCTTGCCACCAACACCTTCAAAGCGAGCATCAGGGTAGTGATTTTTTAATGATTTGATTAGGCGACTACCGAGAATATCACCAGAAACTTCACCTGCAATAATAGCTATGCGCATTCGCTCATCACTCAGTTATCGAATGATTCCACGTCTGCTTTGGCTTTCTTGGCAGAATTTAGCCATCAGCTTGATGTTTGAATCAGAGCTGTTTTGGAGTGACGCTATTGCCTCATCAAAAGGTAAGTCTTTACGGTATAAAGTGCGATACGCTTCCTTTACATTTTTGCGCTGTTCGTCGCTAAAACCATTTCTCTTTAAACCCTCGTTATTAAACCCTCGTGGAATACCAGGTGCACCATAAGCGGTGATATAAGGAGGAAGGTCTTTACCCAAAGATGTACCCATTCCTGTCATTGCATATTCACCAATATGGCAAAACTGATGCACCAAGGTAAACCCCCCTAAAAGCGCATAATCGTGGATGGTAACGTGCCCAGCTAGGGTAGCATTATTAGCGAAAATGGTGTTATTGCCAACGATACAATCATGGGCGATATGCACGTAGGCCATAATCCAATTATCATCACCAATTACTGTTTTACCAATATCTTGAGCGGTGCCACGATTGATCGTGACATTTTCTCGAATCAGGTTTCGATCACCGATAATTAAAGTGGTTGGCTCGCCTTTGTATTTTTTATCTTGTGGCTCTGACCCAACTGATGCAAACTGAAAAATTCGATTTTCCTTACCTATAATCGTAGGTCCTTCGATGATGGCATGGGGTCCGACCCACGATCCACTATCAATTTTCACGTCAGCGCCAATAATAGCATAGGCTGAAACTTCTACGTCATCGGCAATTTCTGCTTTCGGATCAATAATTGCAGTAGCATGAATTTTACTCATGGCGTTTTATTTGTTCATCTCAATGGCAGCACATTTTATTTCTGCACTTGTTGCTATTTCTCCATCGACACGTGCTTCTGTTTTAAACACCCAAAGTTTACCTTTATGGCGAAGAACTTCCGCATGAAGCTCTAATTGATCACCCGGTACAACTTGTTTTTTAAATTTTACTTTATCAATGCCAACCAAGATATAAAGCATATCATCTTGGGGCTCTTCACCCATGGAACGAAAGCCGAGTAACCCAGTTGCCTGCGCCATTGCTTCAATGATAAGGACACCCGGCATAATGGGTTGATTGGGAAAGTGACCGTTAAAAAACGGCTCATTGATGGTGACATTTTTGATGGCGGTAAGTGATTTTCCAGATTCAAATTGTGTTACACGATCAACCAATAAAAAAGGATAACGATGCGCTAAAAAGCGTCTGATTTCGGTTACATCCATTAAGCTTTCATTGTTCAATTTTGTATCATTCCCCATGTCTAATCCATTTCTCTTGTGATTTTAATTATTTATCTTCATTTCTAGCAAAACTCTTATCGACTCTTTGTTCTACTCTCTTTAAGGTTTTTGCCATATCATCAAGTTGTCTAAAGCGAGCGGCATTTTTACGCCACTTTCGATTCTCTTGTGAAACTATTCCAGAAGAATAAACCCCAGCTTCTAAAATTGAATTTATCACCATGCTGAAGCCCGTTATCATTACATTATCAGCAATCTCTAAATGACCCGCAATGGCGCAATGCCCACCTATCTGGCAGTTCTTTCCTATCGTTGTACTACCAGCAAGCACAGTACCGCCAACGATAATAGCATGTTCCTTAATAAGGACGTTATGACCGACCTGAATTTGATTATCTAACTTTACTCCATCAGATATAACCGTTGAGCCCAGTGCCGCTCGATCAATAGTAGTATTTGCACCTACTTCAACATCGGATCCAATAACGACATTGCCAACTTGGAGAATTTTATACCAGCGTTTATCTTTTTGAAGAGCAAAACCAAAACCGTCAGCACCAATGACAACACCTGAGTGAAGTATATTCCTATTTCCGATAATACAATCTTCATAAATGCTTACATTAGAGTAGATAATATTGTCATCACCTATTTGGATATTTTGAGCAATATAAGTTCCTGCACCCACGCTAGTGCCTTTACCAATTTTTACATTGTCGTCAATAACAACATTCGCAGCAATGCTGACACCATCGGCAATTTGTGCTTTTTCTGAAATTATCGCGGATGCATGTATTGATGAAGATGTACTTTTGCCACCATGAAAAGCAAATACGACTTTAGCAAATGTTAAATATGGGTCATCATTTATTAACGCATTTCCAGCATAAGAATCTGCCAACTTCGAAGATAAGATGACTGCTGAAGCTTTAGTGCTATCGAGCTGTTTTTTATACTTAGGATTACTGACAAAACTAATATCACCTTTTGTAGCTTCACTCAAGCTAGCAACACTTTTAAGCACTAAACTAGACTCACCTTTTATTTTCGAGTCAGTCAACTTAGCCAATTCTTTCAAACTAATTGTCATTTTTACTTTCTATCTGCTTCTTTAATTGCTTTTCTTTTTTTAAAGGAAAGTCTGTTTTTGATTCTTTTATTATTTCTAATTTCTTCTTAAGATGACCTAGCACTAAGGGTGTGATATCAACGCGTTGCGCCGCAGAAACAAAGTCTTGCAAAATAATATCAATATTTTCTTGCTTTCTAACGTCATCAATCGCACTAAAAACCTCTTTTTGAACTTCATCTAATGCCACGTCCCTTGCGAAACGTAGCTCTTCTCTAAAGTCTTGTAAAGATCGGCTTCTGGCACGTTTAAGAGAACGTAACTCTCTTTCTTTTTTACGTTTGATACTAGCCGATTCAGTTGAAGGAGTAGATTTTCTCAATTCTGCGGCAAGTGCATTAATTTCTTCTAAACTTTCAGCTAATTTTTTTTCCTGAGGAGAAAATTTCTTTTTTAAGGCAGTGCTAGCAACTTCAGCTTGAGGGGCATTTTCCATAATAAAAGTGACATTAACCACTCCTACCGATACGGGCTCTTTTGCTAATAAGGTGGTGGTAAATAAAGCTGGTAAAAATAAGCTAATAAAGAGTCTTTTTATAAAAAGCACAAAGGCAGAAAACACGGAGTATTTTCTGCCTTTGTTTAAACTATTTAATTGTTGATCCACTGCTACCATATAAGGATTGTACTACCCTAACTAGCACAGTGGAAGGTGAAACTTATTATCAGATTAATTCCCCTAAAGGGATCCTTTAGAAACTAGCTCCAATTGAAAACTGTAGTTTTTGTTCTTCATCACCATCTTTCGACTTAAGTGGTTTAGCGTAGCTGATGGTAAAAGGACCTAAGGGAGATATCCAAGTAACAGAAACACCAGCGGAATAACGTAACTCATCTGACTCAAACGTATTAAAATCTTCGAACACATTACCGCCATCGACAAAAGCGCTCATTCTCAAACCTTTTACATCCTCTGCAAATGGGATCGGTGCAAGTAATTCCATCTTACCATTGACGCTAAAGCTTCCACCTTGAGGGTCACCAGTTGAATCTCTTGGACCTAAGCTATTATTATCAAAACCGCGAACCGAACCAATTCCTCCTGAGAAGAATTGCTTGTAAAAAGGTAGTCCAGTAGTATCTGAAAATCCATCACCGTAAGAAAGCCCGCCTTTAAGCGCAAAGGTGATTTTCTCTGTTACAGGGAAATAAGCAGAGGCTTTATATCTTGCAATGTAATACTCAAGATCACTTCCAGGCAAACTTGTTTCTAATTGTATTTGTTGTCTTTGTCCTTCTGTAGGGAATAAAAATCTATCCCGAGTATCGTGTACATAACTTATTTTACCGATAATATTATTGTACGTATCTCCATTAGCTTCGATAAACTCTTTAATGTGATCTGGAGATGAATCAGAGGTGATGATCTCTCGATGTTCACCACCAATACTAAACCTTACAGAGTTATCTTCTGAGACAGGGATGGTATAGCTTAGATCAGCACCGTAGGAATCACTTCGGTAATCTGATACATCATCTTCACTGGCATCATTCTTATCATAGTAAACTGTGAAACCACGCCCAATGCCATCAACCGTATGATAGGGATTATTATAGCTAATACGGAAGCTCTTGGTTGAAACACTATTGGTTGCAGAAACAGATAAACTCTTACCCGTACCCATAAAGTTGTTTTGTTGTAGTCCAACACTGAATAACAAACCATTTCCAGAAAAACCTAGGGATGCATTAAAACGATTTGATGACTGCTCTGTTACTATTACATCTAAGTCTACTTGATCACTTCTTCCTGCGACGGGTGAAGTAGTAATCTTTACACTACTAACATAAGGCAAGCGTTGAATACGAACTTTAGAACGATCAACTTTTTCCTTAGAAAGGAAAGAGCTTTCAAGTTGACGCATTTCACGTCTAAATACCTCATCCTTTGTTCTAAAGTTTCCTCGTATATTAATTCGACGTACATAAGTACGCTGTCCTTTTTCAGCTTGGAATACCAAGTCAACACGCTTACTAACGTTATTAATTTGAGGGAGTACACCAATTCTAGAAAATGCAAATCCATCTTTTCCTAAGCGCGCGCTTAAGTTTTTACGCGTCTTAGAAAGTAATGTTTGTGAAAATACACTGCCTTCTTTTAAGGCAATAATTTTACTTATTTCTTTTTTAGATAGTCCTGTGTCACCGATAATGCTAACTTTTCCAATTCGGTATTGATCACCTTCATGGATATTAATATTTACAATGACAAAACGTTTATCTTTAGATAAGGCAACTTGAGAAGAAATTACTTCAAAGTTCAAATAACCACGATCACGATAAAATGATGATAGTCTGTCAATATCACCAACCAGCTTTTCCTTCGAGTATTTGTCACGAGTGCTTAAAAAAGCCAGCTTTTTCTTTGTCCCTGACTCAAGTAGTTTTAACAAAACCCCATCAGAATAAGCCTTATTCCCATTGATTTGGAATCGTTTAATACGAGCTACACCACCTTCGTGGATATTAATATTTAAACCAACACGATTACGTGGTAATTTTTTTATTTCAGTTTTGACATCAGCAGAATAATTACCGCTAGAAAGGTATTGTTGTTTAATCTGGTGTTGAATTCGATTTACCGCAGCTCTATTAAGAGGGCGACCTTTTGCAACACCTGCCTGTTTTAAAGCTCCTAATAAAGCTTCTGTTTTTATTGCATGATTACCTGTGATTTTAATATCACCTAATGCGGCTCTCTCTG
>CAYTRF010000067.1:0-6700 GCA_964440065.1 uncultured Cocleimonas sp.
CTACCGTAAAAACAGGCAGTTTCACCGCTGCTGCCGAGCAACTCGGGCTTTCAAAGTCGTATATCAGCAAACAGGTATCCCAACTAGAGAGTGACTTAGGTACGCGTTTATTGTATCGAACGACACGCAAACTAAGCTTGTCTCATGATGGTGAGCAATTTTACCAACATTGTAAGTTGATTATGGCAGAAGCAGATAAGGCTAAAGCCGAAGTAATGGATAGTCATGACTGCCCTACAGGGATCATTAAACTGACTATTCCGCAGAGTTTTGTATTGTCTGAGATGGGATCGGTATTGATTAAGTTTCAAAATGAATACCCAGACATTGAACTGGACATTATTACCAGTGGAAGCAATGTTGACTTGGTAGAAGAGAGTATTGATTTAGCATTGAGAATTGGTGAACTAGAAGATTCAACCATGATGTGCCGCAAGCTGGTTGATTGTGGATATCAAGTAGTAGCCTCTCCAAGATACATCGAACAATACGGAGAACCTAGTCAGCCTAAAGATCTTACACAGCACAATTGTTTAATTTACAGCGCTTCACAACTCAGTCGGCAGTGGCCTTTTCGTTTACCCAGTGGTGAAACAATCACCATCAATGCACAAGGTAGCTTAAGCTGTAATGATGGTCAGTATATTCTCAATGGAGCGCTTAAAGGCATGGGAATCTGCTTTGGCCCGAGCATTATGTTCAAACACCACATTGAGAAAAAGGAGCTTTGTTTACTTCTTGAAGATTATTATCTTCCTGCCGTTTCTATTTCAGCACTTTACCCACTCAATCGAAATTTAACTCGAAGAGTTAGGTTGTTGATAGATTTTCTTGCTCAAGAACTGTCACCATAACTTGATATTTATCCTGACTCTGGGTAAGAATAAAAGCCTTCCATTTTTTGGGAATGAATATTCTGAATCAACCTTGCAGTGCAATAGTTGAAATAGTGCATTATCATCGCAATTTTTTAGGCGGCAAAAGCCTTCGAGGCGCATTTCTAAACTGTAACTTGCGATTACCGCTAATCATGGCGCCGCGTTCTCTGGAGCTGCCATCAAACAATCGTCCTATTTGGGTTCGTCCGTGGACATGGCTTGTTTGGCTTTGTGCAAATTTTTATGCAGTGCGCGGGTATAAGGTAAAATATAGGCTCGTGGGGTTTGATCCTCATCATGGCGAATCCATAAGTGGATATTACCTTCAACGCCTTTAAGCGGGTTTGGTTCCACTACATCAGCTGTGATTAATTCAAATTGGCTGGGTAAGTTTTGATCCGATGGCCAACCTTTGCTTTGTTGTAAGCCAAACCAGTGAAAATAGTAGAGAACGGGAAGTAATAAGCTGATGGCTATTTTTACTTTGACACCAGGTTGTTTGTTAAACCACATCCAAACAATGAAAACGCACAGCAAACTATAACTGATTGTTAACAAAACAAAAGTGTTGTTTGCTAGGTCATTCACTGGGTAATCCCCACATAGAATCAGGTAGCAGGGCAGGGATATGCTCAAGAGCGTAAGGCGTTAATGTCGCTGGGAGTTTGCTAATATTGTGTACGCTACCGTCTTTTTTAATGGTGAAACGTAATGCGGTAATTTCTTGATCTTGGCTTTTAAGGGTAAGTGTTTCCTTAAAAACCGTTTCGTATTTTGGGTTAATACGATCAATGCGAATTTCCACAGGTAAGGACTTTTTAGACTTTGCTGTGTAATAATAAAGATTCACAATATACTCACCCGGATAGCGTTTACGAATTGTTATGATTTCTTGATTGATTGGGTGTACTTCTCTTTTTCCATCAACAATCAAAGTGTCATTTAACTCACCGCGATCATCTCTTTCAAGGATTAACCAACCGACTTCTTTGGTAAGATAAGATACGGTGTGACCCGTAGGTGCACGCATCCAAAGATCTACATCGTCTTCAAGGTTTTTGGGCCATGTAGCAGAAATAATATATTCAGCTTGTTTTTCGATACTGGCCTTGTCTTCTGCTTTTGGATTTATAAATAATAAACTAACAATAAACAAAAAGCTAAAACCCAATAAAGTATTAAAAAGCAGATCAATGAAGGGATCGACTTTGGACGAGTTTTTGTTTTGTTTATAGAGACTTGCCATGGTGTTATTTATCTTGACCGTCTAAACTGTCCTGCATGCCTAGTTCAATAATACGGCTGACCAATTTATCGGCACAACGATCTAACCACTGACACTGGAAGCTAATCAGCATTGCGCCACCAAGCCCTGTCAAAGTGGTATAAAGCGCCACCTGCATACCACTACCCATCGTGCCAAGCAGGGTTTGTAGAGCTTCAACATCATTATTTTTAACTTGGTAAATCGTGCTTAACATCAGCACAAAACCAATCACCGTTCCGATAAGCCCGAGACGAATTAAAATATCAGAGAAAAACCAGCCAGTGCTGTGACCGCTGTGGATTTTTTCTATCAAGCGAGCCAGTAACGTCTCTGATTCATTAGTCGCTTGCTCTCGTTGCCAGCGTAATAATTTAAGATGCTCTGATGCCCAACTATCGGGGAAGTTGCTCGTATCATGTGCAAAGTGTGATTGTTTCGAAAGTTGCCACGCGGCAAAGCCAAGATACAAACTGATAATACAAAGCAAAGCCAGAATAATAGAGGATAGGTAGGTAATATCTCCACTAAGTAATTTTTGAAGAAAGCCAAAATCCCAAAGCAAATAAGCCCCAAAAAGTGAAAGTCCAATAATTAATAACCAACCAGTAAAAGGATAAAAACTGTTGTTTTTCATGTACATTAACCTACATTAACCTGAATAATTAATTATTTTAATGCATATAACTTTAGCTTAATTTGTTGTTAAATTGGATATTTTTCTAAACTATTTTATAAAAAATAGGCGAAAAGTGGGGGGGTGTGCTTTTGTAGCGCCTTAAGCGCAAGAAAGTATGCATAGTATCGCGCAGCGAGACGAAGTAGTGGTTGAAGCAAGGGATATTTCACACAATAACTACTTTTAATAAGTCTTGTAATTATGCTCTAATGCACTATTAAATTTTTAAAAGACTCCAAAATGGCCATAAGCGCAACAATCAATAAAATAAGCCTCAACATTGCTAATATGGATCAGCATTATTATCAGACACATAATCTAACAGTGGCGCAGCACCCATCTGAAACTGACTTTCGTTTTATGATGCGCGTTATTGCTTTTGGTTTGAATGCTGAGGAGCAATTGAGCTTTACCAAGGGGCTTTGTGTTGATGATGAGCCTGAGTTGTGGATTAAATCATTAACGGATGAAATTGAGTTATGGATAGATTTTGGTCAGGTGGATGAGAAGCGAATTCGCAAAGCGTGTGGGCGTGCGGATAAGGTGATTATCTACACATATAATCAAGGTAAAGCTAAGGTTTGGTGGGGTCAACAGGCAGATAGCCTGCAACGCTTTAAAAATCTAACAGTGGTACAAATTAATGCTGAGGGCGTTGAATCATTGGTGAATCGGAATATGAATTTACAGTGTAATATTCAAGATGATGAGATGTTTTTGAGCAGTTCTGAAGGTGAGTGCACCGTGACTTGGGATATTATGAAAGGTTATAGTTAAAAAGTGTTAACTCAACTTCGAAAAACACAGCGCTCCTACTTATCGTTAAGTTCTGCTCTTCAATCTTTAGAAAAAATACAGCCAGAACAATCGGCGATACAATCAGCCATCAAACGTGGCTATTTCCTACCAGAAGAAGATGATAATTTATGGTTTTTATTTTCTCGTTTTTTAACTATTCGGGGCGGATTTTGGGAAATTATTAATGAAATGTCGGCACAATTCTCTGATGATATTCAAAATGTTAAAACTAAAGATGATTGGCGTTATTTCCTATTAGGTTATGCATCATCATGCCAGGTGGTCAAAATGGCGCGTTTGTTAATTGATACCTTAGCCAAGCATAAATTAGTACAACGAAAACTCAATGAAGGTGCGCCTCAGCATCGTATCCCCCGTAAGATTTTTACTACCATTTTTCAGTCCTTAAGTGATACTGATAATGCAATGAAAATGCAGTATATGATGAATTTTGTTGAGGAGAATAGTGAGTTTATAAAAACACTTGAGAGCGATGATTATGTAGGGAATCTAGTATCTAACTTGACTGAATTGGAGAAAACCTTACACCCAAGCCAATTGCAATTTATAAAGTTACGTTTGAAATATCTATGGCATGCCATCACAAGACGTGGTGCTGTTAGCAAGCAAATCACCTCCTTCTTCATGTTGGAGAAAGTGGGTAAAGTGATTGCGGATATTGGCGAACAAGAAAGTTGTCGTGTCACCCCTGATATTCAAGCTCAGTTAGATGAAGTATTACAAGCGGGTGATGTGTTGGTTACTCGACATGATTTTGTAGCTAGTAATTTATTTCTACCAGGGTATTGGCCACATGCCGCCTTGTATATTGGTTCGAGTAAAGAGCGTGATAGCTTAGGAATCACTTTAGATGAATCGATTGCTAAGCGTTGGAGTGGCGACATTCGAGTCTTAGAAGCAAAAAAAGATGGTGTTTTATTCAGAGTATTATCAGAGACCTTAGAGGTCGATGAATTTATTGTCATTCGACCTGAGTTATCGACGCAACAAATTGGCGAAGCTTTACAACGCGTCGTTCAACACGAAGGCAAAGGTTATAACTTTGACTTTGACTTTTTTACCTCTGATCAACTCGTGTGTACTGAAGTTGTTTTTAGAGCTTTTGATGGTCTTGGCGATATTAAATTTGAATTGATTGAGCGAGCAGGGCGGTTGAGTTTATCAGCCGAAGATTTATTGAATAAAGCGGTCAATAATGAAGGTTTTAAAGTGCAGGCGGCGTTTGGCTTTGAAGGCTGCAAGCACGAATTAGTTGTTGGTGATGATGTACTAGAAATTGTTGCTAGCAGCTATTGATTTCGTATTAATGAATACTACTGTGAGACCTTTGCACGAATCAGATGACGAGTAAAAATGACTAAAAATTCACTGCTTTTCGTTGGAAAACTTACTAATAACTCGTTATTAGCTTCATTTCCCGCCTCAATCAGTAAAATTTTAGCCCATTTTTCTTTCGCCACTGACTCGTGCAAAGGTCTCACTGTATTAATAAGTCTTTAATAGTATTAAATAAATGTTTGACAAGTTAGTATTTAACGATATACTTATATTCGTCTTCTCAACGCAATCATACTGATGGGTATTGGTATTTTTGGGGGAAGATGATTGATACCCTCCTAGCGTTTAGGCATCCTTCGGGGTGCCTTTTTTTGTGGGCGATCTAAATTAACAGTAAAGTCGTTTTGTTGGAGTGTCCGTTGTTTCAGCCACTACTTGTATCGCTTCGCGACACTATGCATACTTTTTGCGCTTAAGGCGCTACAAAAGCACACCCCCCCACTTTTCTCTTGTTTTTTGCCTCAAGGAATAGCCTTGCTTAGTTGTTCTATCATTAAAGAAATGTTTCAACGGCTGCCAGACAACGATCCGTATACTCTTTCTTCTCACCTACAGGCGCTACATAGTCAATGGCATTTTCTGCTTCCTGCCTTCCCGCTGTTTTTGCAATAACCCAGGTGGCTAAGTATTGAGAAGCCATACAGCCTCCAGCAGTAGCAATATTGTCTTTTGCAACAAAAGGTTGATCGAGTATTTCTATTCCAGCATCTATTACCCAAGGCTTGCTTAAAAGGTCAGTGCAAGCAGGTAAGTTATTTAATAAGCCGAGTTTTGCCATTAATAGTGTGCCAGAGCACTGTGCGCCAATCAGTTGTTTGCTAGGGTCTAGCTTTAATCGACTGAGTATGGAATCATCTTTTGCAATATCTCGGGTATAAATTCCACTGCCGAATAAAACCACGTCAGCATCGTTTGCAAACTCAAGTTGTTGTTGTGCTTTAACTTTTACACCATTCATAGAAGTCACTGATTCTGAAGGTGAGGTAATTTGCACTTGCCATCTTTTACCTTTGATTCGGTTTAAAATGCCAAGTGCAATAAAAGAGTCTAGTTCGTTAAAGCCTTCAAAGGTTAGTATTGCTATTTTCATATCTTTATATTTCCAATTCTCCAAGTGCTACTTTCTTAGCTGTAGCAAAGTCTGTCTTACCGCTTCCCAGCTTAGGTACTGCATTCACATTAGTAAACTTAGCGGGGATCAAAAGCGGGTTCATATCAGCATCAAGCAGTGTCCTTTTAATATCTTTTGCGGACATTTCATTGGCGATCAGTAAGATAACCTTCTCGCCTTTTTTATCATCGGGTACATTCACAGCAACAAGGTCTAGATCATTATCCCCCAGAGCTTTTCGAATGGTCTCTTCAACTGCCGATAAACTTACCATTTCACCACCGAGTTTGGCAAAGCGCGAATAGCGATCGACAATAGTTAAGAAGCCATCTGAGTCCAAATGACCTTTATCACCACTGCGATACCAACGACTGCCTTCGATGATTTCAATAACTTCATCCGTTTTGGCTTGGTCATGGAGGTAGCCTTTCATTACTTGAGGACCGCCGATTAAAATTAAACCATCCTCTTCGGTGTCTAATTCTTCTAAGGTATCGGGGTCAACAATACGAAAACTGGTACCAGGCAAAGGTAAACCAACTGTCCCTAAGCGATTTCCGTATTGTGTGGTCCAGTAATTGGTATCAAATTCATCGGGGACGTTTACACTG
>CAYTRF010000068.1:0-6690 GCA_964440065.1 uncultured Cocleimonas sp.
TAAGCTCTTGCCCATTACTGGCTACACCAATCACTTGAATGTCTTCAATACCTTCTAAGCGAGTGAGAATTCCATCCTGCACCAAGGGGTGATCATCTGCTAATAACACCTTTATTAGACCATTACTTTCTGGAGCTTGTTCGCTTGTATTCGTTTTAATGGCGTTTGATGTCATGGTGTTTCGATAATTTTATGTGTCCATAGAGTATAGCGGTAAGTTAACCGTGACTGTAGTGCCTTTTTTTATGGATGAATTAACGGTCATATGCCCTTCCAGTAAATCGGTACGATCTTGCATATTGCGTAAGCCTAAACCGCGCTCTGGATTTGTTTTATCTAACGTATTCTTATCAAAACCAAGGCCATCATTTCTGATGCTTAAAGTGACCCATTTTTTTGTTTTTACTAGTTTGAGAGTGACATTTTTAGCGGAAAGAGCGTGTTTCTCAATATTCGTCAATGCCTCTTGGATAATACGATAAAAAGCCGTTTCAATTTCATGCGGTAATCGCTGGTCTTTATTGTCGTTGCTAATTTCAAAATGGATATTTGTACGCTCTGAAAAATCATTAGCAAGGCTCTCTAGTGCTGCTGAAAGACCTAAATCATCCAGTAGAGTAGGGCGTAAATCACGAGAAATACGTCGAACTTCTTGCATGCTGGTGTTTAAAATATCATGTGCATCAGTGATGATTTGGCTAATATCCTTATTGGATGGGTTCTTTTTAAACAATTTGTCTTTGGCGCTATCTAACTTATAACCCACAGAAACCAGTAGCTGATTGATACCATCGTGTAACTCTCGGGAAACTCGCTTGCGCTCGTCTTCTTGAAAGTTAACCGTTTTGTGGGTCAAGTCGCGCATTTTTTGATTGGCTAGATTGCCTTCCGAAAGATTAATAAGAAAACCAATTAAAGCAATTAAAAGAGTTGCCGCAATGGCAATGATGGACGTTAGTAGCAGGGTATTCCGAGTCGTTTTGCTAGCCTTTTCTTTTATGGCTATCATGCCTTTTTCAATATCATCAATATAAAGACCAGTACCCACCATCCATTCCCACTTATCTAAGGTGATTGAGTAACCAAGCTTTTCGGCTGATTTTCCCGATGATGGTTTATCCCAAAGGTAGCGAGTAAATCCACCACCTTGTTTGGCTTTATTGATAAGTTCTTGAATTAAATATTTGCCATTTTCATCTTGAAAGTTAAATAAGTTTTTTCCTTCTAATTCTGGCTTTCTAGGGTGGGCTATATTTTTACCTTTAAAATCGTAAATAAAGAAATAACCATCTTCATCAAACTCCATACTTTTAAGTATTTTATAGACGAGTTCTTGAGCATATTTTTCATCAATAAGAGGGTTTTCGTATATTGTTTTGATAGCTGAATAACCAAGCTCAATATAGTTTTTTAGTTCAATACGTTTTGATGCTAAAAGCTCCTGTTCAAATGCTTTGGCTTGGACGGTTGCTAATTGTTTGGTTTGATTGATGGTCACCATGGTAATTGCAGTAACTACCAGTATTAAGGGAATGAGGGTTAATAAGGCAATTTTAGTTTTGTAGGGGAGTGAGGAAAACATGGGTATACAGCTTACTCATTGAGGCACAAAAAAGCCACAGCTTTGCTGTGGCTATATATAGTGTTTAAAAAACGCAGAAAAGTTGCTTTTTAGAACGCCTTAGGCGTTAAAAAGTATATCGTTACGCCTTCCGAAGGGAAGCGTCGATGTGGTTGAAGCAAGGGAAGAACTAAGGAGTGTTCCAGTACACAAGTTTCCAAAAAAACACGGAAAAGTAGGGGGGTGTGCATTCAACTAGTTAGCTTCATTTCCCGTCTCAATTAGTAAAATTTTAGCCCGTTTTTCTTTCGTCACTGACTCGTGCAAAAGGTCTCAGTAAGTGCAATTCAGAAATCCCTTAAACAACATCCCCTTCATCACCAACTGACTCATCTTTTTCAGGTGGTAGTAATGCCTCACGGGTTACGCCCATCATTAACAAAGAGCTACTAGCCACATAGATGGATGAATAAGTACCCACGATAACACCGATAATCATAGCCAGTGAGAAGCCGTGTATGATTTTTCCGCCGAAGAAAAAAAGCGCTAATAAAACCAGCAATGTAGTCAAAGAGGTCACTATCGTTCGTGCTAAGGTTTGATTGATAGAAATATTAATTGAATCTTCCGAGTTAACTTTGCGTAGTTTTAAGTAATTTTCTCTGACACGGTCAAACACCACGATGGTGTCGTTGAGCGAATAACCAATAATGGCGAGTATCGCGGCGAGTATGGTCAGGTCAAACTCAAATTGGGTTATGGCGAAAAAACCTACGGTGATAATAACGTCATGGACTAAGGCAATGATTGCACCCACTGAAAAGCGGAATTCAAAGCGCAGGGTAACATAGATGAGGATGCCAGCTAGTGCTAGTAGCATCGCTGTACCACCATCGTCGCGTAATTCATCACCGATTTGTGGGCCTACAAATTCGACACGGCGCATTTCAATATCAGGATCTTTAGTTTTTAGAATGGCAAGAACGGTGTCACCAACTTTTGCTTTATCCTCGCCTTCTTGTGGTGCTATTCGAATCAGTACATCTTTAGCTGTGCCAAAGTGTTGTACGGAGGCATCGAATTTAGCCTCTTTAAGAATTTTTCGAATCGACTTTACATCGGCTGATTCTGGGTAGCCAATTTCAATAACAGTACCACCCGTAAAGTCTACGCCTAAATTTAAACCTTTTAAGGCTATTGCTATGATTGATGCGATGATTAAAAATAGTGATAAATACATCGCGGGTTTGCGAGCACCTGTGAAGTTAATGAGTTTTCGTGTTTGAGTAGTCTTCATTTTATTAGTCTCTAACCCCTTATATATGCAATTTTTTAACGCGTTTACCACCGTATATTAAATTAATAACGGCGCGTGTGCCCATAATGGCGGTAAACATTGATGATACTATTCCTATTGCTAGGGTGATGGCAAAGCCCTTAATCGGACCTGTGCCCATGCCATATAAAACTATTGCTGCAATCAGGGTAGTGATATTGGCATCAGCGATGGTAGAAAATGCTTTTTCATAGCCTGAATGAATGGCTGCTTGAGGTGTTAAACCGTTGTTTAATTCTTCTTTAATTCGTTCATAAATAAGCACATTGGCATCGACTGCCATACCCACGGTTAGTACGATACCTGCGATTCCCGGTAAGGTCAAAGTGGCTTGTAACATGGATAAAACAGCAACAATCAATACTAGGTTTAAAGTTAGTGCCAGATTCGCCACTAGGCCAAATACACGATAATAAACCGCCATGAAAATCAGTACTAAAATAAAACCAATGACAACTGACTTAAAACCAGCCGCAATATTGTCAGCACCAAGGCTGGGACCGATGGTACGTTCTTCCACAATATAAACAGGTGCTGCTAGCGCACCAGCTCGAAGAAGTAGGGCAAGGTTGTGTGCTTCTTGGGTAGAATCCAAGCCTGTTATTTGGAAGCGTTTGCTAAGCTCTTCTTGGATTCGAGCAACATTGATAACTTCTTTTTCTACCGTTGTTTTCTTTTCAATGGTGCCATCTTCAAGCTTTTTGATGTCGGTCTTATGTTCAATAAACACCACGCCCATCAGCTTTTGGACATTAGCTCGAGTAGCTTTAGCAAACAATTTAGAGCCTTTGCCATCCAAAACAATAGTCACTGAAGGACGATTATCACGTGCATCAAATCCTGCGCTAGCATTGGTTATGTAATCACCTGTTAGCATGACCCGACGCTTTAACAATATTGGATTGCCATCACGTTCTCTAAATAATTTGTTACCTGCCGGTATGCGTCCACTGGCCTCAGCAGCATAAGGATCATTTCCTTCATCGACTAGTCTAAATTCTAGTGTCGCTGTGGTACCCAAGATAGTTTTAGCCTGGGAGGGGTCTTGCACACCAGGCAGTTGTACCACGATACGTTCCAAACCTTGTTGTTGAACAATGGGTTCTGAAACGCCTAGTTCATTGACACGTTTACGTAAGGTAGTGATATTTTGCTGTAAGGCAAAACGCTTGGTGTTATTGATATTAGTTTGTGTTAACTGAGCTTTAAGAGATGCACCCTTGGTACTTTTTATATCCGTAAAATCAATTTCATTACGGTATTGATATTTAATTTCCTGATGTGCTTGATCTCGAAGTTCAGCTGTTTTGAACTTGATCACTAAGTGATCTTTAACGCGTTTCACTCCCAAATAACGAATATTCTTCTCACGAAAAAAGTTACGAAATTCTTCACCGTGGCGGGATAATGATTTATCAATCGCTGACTCCATATCAACTTCCATGAGGAAATGAACCCCCCCACGCAAATCTAAACCTAGGCTCATGGGGCTTAAACGGCTTAGCCAAGGAGGGGTTGCTGGCACTAAATTAAGAGCCGTTGCATAACCTTTGCCTAGTGCATCTTTAATGGCTTCAGCTGCTGCTAGTTGAGTATCAGGTGAGTCAAAAAGGATTGATATTTTATTATGTGCTAGGCGTTTTATGCCTACTGCGGCGATACCTTTGGCTGAAAGAGCTTTTTTGGTGCGCTCTAATGCGACATTATCAAACTCTTGATCCAATGCGGTGGTGATCACTTGCACGGCAGGTTGCGAAGGGTAGAGATTGGGTAAAGCAAAGATAAAGCCGAAAACGATAACGGCGATAATTAGAATATATTTCCAGAGTGGATAACGGTTCATTATTATTTAATCCGAGTGCGTATCTTATAAAAAATTAATGGTGTAAAAAAGCTCCTAATACTCTTAATAAATAGAAGGAGCTATAACGTATTTTTAGCCGTTTATGAGCCTTTCATTGTTCCTTTAGGCATGACGGAGCCGATTGCATGGCGTTGGATTTTAAGGGTTGTACTATCAGAGATTTTCAGCTCAATAAAGTTATCCCCTAACTTTACAATCTTGCCTAAAATGCCACCATTAGTAACGACTTCGTCACCTTTGCTAAGCGCATTAAGCAGCGCTTTATGCTCTTTGGCTTTTTTAGATTGAGGGCGAATTATCATGAAATACATGATGCCAAAAAAGATAGCCACCATGAAAACCAGCTGTAAGCCACCACCTTGAGGTGCTGCATCGCCAGCTGCCATTGCATCTGATATAAAAAAGTCCATGATATAACTCCATATTAGGTCAAAATTAGGGTCTAAAAATTAGTGCGCGTATTATGCCACGTCCCACGGAAAGTTAATAACTTTCTGTATTGAAACTATACTACCGTCATTACTGCCGTTACTTAAACACATTAGAATGCGATCTATTCCAATGGCTACACCTGAGCAGTATGGAATATTGTTTTTTGTTGCTTCTAAAAAAAATTCATCTTCTGTTACAACGTCGAGCTGTCTTTTTCTGCGTTCTTTATTTTCGCTTTGCAGAATTTCTTTATTGCGTTGATAACTGGTTTCTTCTTGATAGCCATTACCGAGTTCTGTTTGCCCAAAATAAACCTCAAAACGTTCTGCAACGCTGTAGTTTTTCTCATGCCGAATAGTGGCTAATGCCGATTGAGTCACAGGATAATCTATCACAAAAGTTAAACAATCTTTATCAAAATCTGGCTCAATACAATGTGTTAACAGTGCATCAAGTAAGGCTTGTTGATCTAGATTTACTAAACTTAAGCTTTCAATATTCTTAGCTGCACAACACGTTAATTCCTCTAGACTAGCGATATGGGGATTGATGTTAAACTTTTCAAGGAATAAGTCTGCATAACTCACGATTTTGTCAGTCTTTGGTAACTTATTTATTTGTTTAGCCTTTGTTTTTATGGAGAAAACGGCATGTAATAGTTGGCTAACGTCTTCTATTAATTGATGATAATCAAAGCCGAGGCGATACCATTCTAAAAGAGTGAATTCAGGGTTATGGTTTTTGCCGAATTCCCCCTTTCGCCAGACTTTACATATTTGGTAAATATCACCTGAATCTGCGGCGAGTAGCCGTTTCATAGGGTATTCTGGCGAGCTGTGCAGATAACGTTTTGTGGCTTTACTTGTTTGAACGTCCTCAAATTGAAAAGACTCAATGAAAGGGTCGGTATTGCCTGCTTGTGATAGCGCAGGTGTTTCTACTTCAAGTACCTTTTGTTGATAGAAGTAGTTTCTGATGAGGCGTAATACTTGGGCGCGCAATTCACGTGCTTGATGAGTGGTGGTTGGTTGCCAGCGCATAAACAATAAGTTACAAAAAATAAGCGAAAAGTGGGGGGGTGTACTTTTTATGGTTAAAAATCGTAATATTAACTCTCTTTAACACGAGATAGATACTCACCTGTTCGAGTATCTATCTTAACCACTTCGCCTTCTTCAATAAAAAGAGGGACTTTAATTTGTGCGCCTGTCTCGACAATGGCAGGCTTTGTTGCGCCCTGTGCAGTATTGCCTTGCACGCCAGGATCACATTCTGTGATTTTTAACTCAACAAAGTTAGGAGGGCTGATACTTAATGGCGCGCCATTCCATAGTGTCACCACATATTGTTCCTGGGCTTTTAACCAATGAAGCACATCAGCAACTGCAGCTTCTTCTGCTGCATGTTGTTCGAATGTAGTAGGTTCCATAAAGTGCCAGAACTCGCCATCTTCGTAGAGGTATTCCATATCCACTTCCATCACATCGGCAGCTTCTA
>CAYTRF010000069.1:0-1587 GCA_964440065.1 uncultured Cocleimonas sp.
GTAGAACCCACTTCAGCACTTTCGGTTGACTCACAATGATCATTGGCAAGCGTTATAAATGAATCCGCCATTTCTCGAAATTGTTTGTTTTTTTGCTCTTGATCCATGCGATGATTTACCAGTAAGTTTACTTTATTAACCTGTATTTTAGCATTGCACAAATGGTATTAACCAGTACAATGCGCGCTTTTAGGGGTATTTGCTATTTTACTACCAACCTCTAAGCTAACAGTTAACTTACTTGGAATAAAATCATGGCTATCGAACGCACCATATCTATTATTAAACCCGATGCTATTGGCAAAGCTGTTATTGGTGAAATTTTCTCTCGCTTTGAAAAAGGCGGGTTAAATATTATCGCCGCTAAAATGAAGCATCTATCTAAAGCGGATGCTGAAGGCTTTTATGCAATACATAAAGATCGTCCTTTCTTTGCAGACCTTATTGAATTTATGACATCTGGTCCAGTGATGATTCAGGTTCTTGAGGGTGACGATGCCGTTACAAAAAATCGTAAACTTATGGGCGCAACTAACCCTGCCGAAGCAGATACAGGAACTATCCGTGCTGACTTTGCTCAAAGCATTGATGAAAATGCAGTACACGGGTCAGATAGCGCAGAAAATGCTAAAATAGAGATGGATTACTTTTTCTCTGCTGATGAGATTTGTCCTCGAACCCGTTAATCTCTTTTTAAAGAGATCATTTAAATCAAGTTTTTAAAAAAACTATGGCACAAACTGAAAAAATAAACCTTCTGGATTTTACTTCAGAAAAACTGAAAGATTTTTTCCTTGAACGAGGAGAAAAGCCTTTTCGTGCCACACAAATAATCAAATGGATTCACCAGCACAGCGTTGATAATTTTGATGATATGAGCAATGTCAGTAAAGCTTTACGTGCTGAGCTGACAGAGATTGCTGAAATACGTCCATTAGAAATTGCCATTCATAATCAATCTAAAGATGGCACACATAAATGGCTGTTACGCCTACCTGATGGAAACTGTATTGAAACGGTTTTTATTCCTGAGGATGATCGTGGCACCTTATGTATTTCATCTCAAGTTGGTTGTGCGCTAGATTGCACCTTTTGCTCTACTGCTAGACAAGGTTTTAATCGTAATTTAACGGTGGGTGAAATTATCGGGCAATTGTGGCTCGCTAAAAAAATCCTCCAGCCCGATCCCGAATCAAACCGCGTTATCAGCAATGTCGTAATGATGGGTATGGGCGAGCCATTACTAAACTTTGAAAATGTTGTAGATGCGATGAATTTAATGCTTGATGACAATGCCTATGGCTTAAGTAAAAGACGCGTTACATTAAGCACTTCAGGCGTCGTCCCTGCACTTGACCGTCTTCGAGATAGAGCCGATGTAAGTTTAGCCATCTCCTTACATGCGCCAAATGATGCTTTACGCGATCAACTCGTGCCTGTTAATCGAAAATACCCTATCAAGAAACTATTAGATTCTTGCCTACGATACATGGAAGGCAAAGCATCCAGGGAACGTATTACCATTGAATATGTCATGCTTAATGGCGTTAATGATTCAGATGAAAATGCAAAAGAGCTGATTAAAGT
>CAYTRF010000069.1:1597-3856 GCA_964440065.1 uncultured Cocleimonas sp.
ATTAAGAGATGTACCTGTTAAGGTGAATTTGATACCATTTAATCCATTTCCAGAAACGCGCTATAAACGATCTTCAAACAATCGTATTGTTAAGTTTAGGGATATTCTGGCCGCTGGCGGGCTTATCGTAATGACCAGAAGAACAAGGGGTGATGATATTGATGCTGCTTGCGGACAATTAGCCGGTAAGATTAGTGATAAAAGTCGTCGCGATAAACACTTTGCGCGGATTGAATCTATTCCCGCAACAACGGTCTCAACATCTAACTAACTATTAGACAACATAGAGAGGGCTATCTATGAACATACCCGTCATAATAAAAATGCAAAATATTAAACTTCGCACTTCTAATTTAATGTTTGTCGCACTAATAACGCTGGCTTTTTTATTAAATGCTTGTAGTAGTAATGGCGTAAAAAAGACCGAAGCGTCTGATTATAACTCTGATCTAGGGATTCAATATTTACAAAAAGGTCTGCTAAATCGCGCCAATGAGAAACTCTTGAAGTCACTAAAGCAGAACCCAAACTCTGCTAAATCAAATCATTATTATGCCATTTTACAAGAGCGCTTGGGCCAAACTAAAAAAGCAGGAAAATACTTTAGAAAAGCCGTTTCATTGGACCCCAAAAGCCCTGAAATACGCAACAACTTTGGATCATTTCTTTGCAAAAACAACCAAACTCAAGCGGCAGTGAAACAATTTTTAATCGCAGTGAAAGATCCTTTATACGCTACACCAGAGTTTGCCTATACCAATGCAGGTATTTGTTTACGCAAATCCAATAACAGCGCTTTAGCTGAAACCTATTTTAGAAAAGCTTTGAAGAAAAAGCCCTCTTTCCCTTCGGCATTATTAGAAATGGCAAAGCTCTATTCTGATAAGAAACGCTATGCGCGTGCTCAGGGTTTTATGCTCAGGTATGAAACAGTAGGCCGCTCATCTCCTCAAGCACTCGAATTATGTGTCGCTATAAATGAAAAAATGAGAAATAATGCGAAAGCTGATAATTGTAAAGCTGCCTTACTCAGACTTTTCCCCACCAGCCCAGAAGCAGAAAAAATCAATAGACCAAGTTAATTATTATGGCGAAAGCAACAAAAGAAAACGAAATTCCTGAGACTCGAAAAGGAGAGCTTGGCAAACTTTTAGGAGAATATCGTGGTATCGCAGGGTACTCTATTTCCCAAATGGCCGATGCCCTGTGTTTATCAGAAAAAACATTAAGCAATCTTGAGGATGAAAAGTTTGAAGATTTGGCCCAACCTCCTTATATTCGCGGTTATTTACGCAATTACGCCAAATTTGCCGATCAAGAACCTGATAAATTAATTCAACACTATGAGTCACTTCGTGGTGCAGACCCAAAAGAACTAGAGTACCAGTTCAAAAAATCTGCCGTTATTCAAACTCGACAAAAAAAGAATTTATCACCCGTTCTTATTCAAGTATTTTTCTTGGCACTACTATTAGCCATCATCACGGCTATTGCGATGATTCCCAGTGTCAATAGCTGGATAAAAACAACGTGGGATAGTTTTTCAAATCAAACATCAACTCAAAATATTGAAAATACCAACAACCCTTCACTGTTAGGGTCAATGCCTGTACCAACACATTTGCCACTTCCTGAAAATGAAAACAAGACAAATGATGATCAACCTGAAAACACTGATACTGAGGTATCCTCAACCAACAATAGTGATGAAAAGCCTGCAGACGTTATAGAAACCAACAACGTTGCTATTAATCAAACAGCTGAGCCTACTACTCCAGAGAAAAAACCTGCAGATCCTGTAACAAAAACACCCACTGAACCTGAACCTCTTGATACCTCTACTGAAGATACAAGCAGTGATAACATCAGTATTAAGCTTGTTTTTAAAGAAGATGTCTGGTTGAGAATAAAAGATAGCAACAATAAAACTGTTTTTGAAGGGCTGAACCCAAGCGGTGATAGCAAAACACTCAACCTAAAAAAACCGTTAACATTTAGAGTCGGAAATGCTCCAGCACTGTCACTTTTTGTTGACGGTAAAGCTGTTGATATGAGTACCTTTATTAAAGGTAGCGTTGCGAACTTCACTTTAAAATAACTCTTACAACAAAGTATTAACATGGCAAAAAAACTTCAAGCAGTTAGAGGTATGCGCGACATACTTCCTGAGCAATCCTCATCATGGCAATTCATTGAAACGACTGCTCGTGAGCTTTTTAATAGTTATGGTTATAAAGAACTACGCACGCCAATTATTGA
>CAYTRF010000069.1:3875-6642 GCA_964440065.1 uncultured Cocleimonas sp.
CATATTTATTTAAACGCTCTATTGGCGACACCACTGATATCGTATAAAAAGAAATGTACACCTTTGAAGACCGAAATGGTGACAGCCTAACACTCAGGCCAGAAGGCACCGCAGGTTGTGTACGTGCAGCAATGCAACATGGTTTACTTCACAATCAACAGCAACGCATTTGGTATATTGGGCCTATGTTTCGCCATGAACGACCTCAAAAAGGTCGTTACCGCGGATTCTATCAAGCAGTTATTGAGACGTACGGCATAGCAACACCTGATATTGATGCCGAAGTTATCGCCATAGCAGCTCGTTTGTGGAAAAAACTAGGTTTTAAAAATGTACGCTTAGAAATCAATTCATTAGGGAGCAACGAAGCACGCCAGGCTTATCGCGATGTTTTGATAGCCTATTTCAGCCGGCATCAAGAACAGTTGGATGAAGACTCACAGCGTCGTCTTTACAAAAACCCCTTAAGAATTCTTGATACCAAAAATCCCAAGATGAAAGAGTTAGTGGCTAATGCGCCTGACCTTTTGAATTATTTGGATGATGAGTCAAAAGAACACTTCGAAGGATTAAAACAACGCCTAGATAAAATGGGTATTGAATATCAAGTTAACTCGCGTCTTGTGCGTGGCATTGATTATTACAACCGCACTGTTTTTGAATGGATTACTGATGAACTAGGTGCACAAGGTACTATTTGTGCTGGCGGACGCTATGATGGCTTAGTAAAACAGCTAGGGGGCAGAGAAACACCCGCTTGTGGTTTTGGTATCGGATTAGATCGATTGCAATTATTAATTGAAGAACAAAAACTTGATCAATCAAATAACGCTCCCCAAGCTTATTTTGTAATTGCAGGAAATGAAGCTGAACTAACTGGCCTTTCAATTGCCGAAAAGCTGAGAGACTCATATCCCGACTTTCGTTTACAAGTAAATGGAGGAGCTGGTAGCTTTAAATCCCAACTAAAACGTGCCGATAATTCAGGTGCAGATTATGCTTTTATTTTGGGTGAAAATGAGATTAATGAAAATACCATTAATATAAAGCCACTTCGTGATGGTTTAAAGTTTAGCGAACAACGATCAATCGCACAATCAGAACTCTCTGAGTTTGTTCGCGAGATTCTGGTATAGTACGACAAAATTTAATATGGGAAGTAAAAATGGCAGATTTTGAACTAAAATCCGACGAGGAAAAAGCAGAAGCACTAAAAGCTTGGTGGGTAAAAAATGGCACTTCGGTTATAGCTGGAGTCGCATTAACGGTAGGGGGGATGTTTGCTTTTAAACAGTGGGAACAGCATAAGCTAGACCAGGCTGAAGGAGCATCTAAAATATTCTCTCAATTAAGCCAACCAAACTCTAATGCCAACACCGTATACAAGCAATTAAGTGATGAGTATTCTGGCACTGCATATACCGCACTTGCCGCTTTAAAAGCAGCCAAAGAAAACTGCACAACAGGTAACGTAGAAGAATGCATAACTCAGCTTCGTAGCGCAGCAGATAGCTCACAAGATAGCGTTGCTACTGTTGCTAAAATTCGTCTGGTACGTGCCCTATTAAGTACTGGAAAAGTAGATGAAGCACAGACAATTTTATCTAAAAAAATGCCAGCTTCTTATGCGTCCATTGTGACAGAGCTAAAAGGTGATATTTACTTTACTAAAAAAGAATATCAAAAAGCACGAGCAGAATATGACAAAGCCATATTAAGTTCAGGCGGGCAAAATACCCAATTATTAAAACTAAAACGTGATGACCTTGGTGATCACTTAAAGAATGGCGCTTAAACCCAGTGAAAAAGCAACTTTCCTTATTAATATTTTTCAGCACTGCAAGCCTATTGGTATTATCTTTAAGCGGCTGTTCTCAGCTTACAAAAATTGGTTACACAATGGGGATTGGCAAAACGACCAAGCCAATTGACCTAAAGCCTCTTAAAGCCATCAAGACCAGCCTCAACGTTCAAACAAACTGGCAGGTTAATACTGGCAGCGCCATGGGAGAAAACCAGATTCATCCTCTAATAGGCGCTCAGGCTGTTTATGTGGCGGGTGCAAGTTTTGCAAGTGCCTACAATAAGTCAACAGGCCAAGCTTTATGGAAAGTGAATATTGGTGAAAACATTAGCGCTGGTGTAAATGGCAGTTTAAATCCTTCAACAACGACTATCCAACAAGTTTTCTTAGGCACGAGTAATGGCAATGCTATATCCCTAAATGCAAAAACAGGAAAAATACAGTGGATAGAGCGCCTTAGTAGCGAAATTTTATCAGTCTCTCCTAGCAACAATGGTCGTGTCGTCTTTAGAACAATAGACGGGAAAATAGTTGGGCTATCATCCACCACAGGTGAACTCATTTGGCAGCGCTCGCAACGCCCCCCAAAACTTTCCCTTATCGGAACTAGTGTGCCTGTTATTGCGGGGTCTTTTGTTATTTCTGGTTTTGATAATGGTAAAATTGCCGCCTATGATCTTCAGACAGGTCAGCCAGCATGGGAGGTGACTCTCGCCCTCCCTCGTGGCAACACTGAATTAGAACGCGTGATTGATATTGATGGGAAAATAACAACATTAGGTAATGCCCTATTTGCATCATCACTTCACGGTAGCGCTACTGGGGTTAATATGAAAGAAGGTAAGCCTGTCTGGTTACAATCATTCTCTAGCGCAACCGGCATTAGCGCTATTGCTAATTGCTTATACAGTATCGTCATAAAAGGATCGATTTGTAAGTTTGATCGTAATACTGGTTATGCAT
>CAYTRF010000070.1:0-6582 GCA_964440065.1 uncultured Cocleimonas sp.
GCATAAATTCTAGTATCGTTTTTAAACAACAAAACGAGCTATCATTCAAAGTGGTGGGGAGGTGTGTGCTTTTATAATTTGATAGTGCATTAATAAATAATATAATCTAAAAGGAGTAATTAATAAGGTTGAGTAATAAATATACACAAGATTAAATTAAAGTAAAAACTTGGTATAAAGTCATGTAGACTGGATTTATATATTCTTGCTATCTTCTTATTAAAACGAGAAAAATTACTTTGATTTTGCGCTATAGAGTCATCAGTCTAATTTCAGTTCCTCTGCTATTCACTCTAGCAAACACTGCAAATGCTGACAGTTTTATAGACGAAGCAGACTTCTTCGAAGATGTACAAACTGTGGTTAGCGCCACCCGCCTTAAGCAGAAAATCTCTAATGCGCCAGTCTCAGTTACCATTATTGATCGTGAGATGATTGATGCCTCAGGAGCGACTGAAATATACGATTTATTCCGACTGGTTCCTGGTTTTTTCTCCTATTCATTACAAGGCAATCAATTTAGTGTAATAAATCACTATAAGCCAAATGAAGTTAGCTCTCGGTTAGAAGTTCAGGTTAATGGTCGATCCGTTTATGATCCTTTATTCTCTGCGGTTAATTGGACTTCACTAGGGCTGGATATCGGGGATATTGACTATATTGAGGTGATTCGAGGCTCTAACGCTTCAGCCTATGGATCTAATGCCTTTTTAGGAGCCATTAATATAATTACCAAGGATGTTATCTCTCGGCCTCAAGCGACGATTCGGTCTGAAATTGGAAATTTGGGGCGCAAGAATATCACCGTAAATAAAAACGGTAATTTAAACGATTTAGACTACGGTTTTTCATTTGTTTATCGTAATGACAATGGTTTTGAACCGCTGAGTGCCAGCGACGCTCTTATTCCGGGAAGCGCGAAGGATGACGACAGAATATCAAAAAATATAACATTTGAGGGCAGCTATACACCGGATTTAAATAATGAATTGAGCTTCTCGATCGGTTTTGGTGAAAGTAACACCGAAATATTTTCAGCTGTGGATCCCCGAGGACATGCTAGCCGAACGGATATAGTTCAACATCAAAAGTTCAATTGGAAACACAAAGAAAATAACCGAGAGAACTCCCTTCAATTTAGCCATGATTATCTTAAATCAGATGTTAAGGAAGTTTTCTTTCCTTTATCTTCTTTATTAGGTGTGGCACCTGAATTAATACCCTCACTAATTCCTGGTCAGCAAGATCAACTGCTTGAAAGGGATGCTAAACCAAGTTTTGCAGAGCGCCTTGATATTGAATTTGTACATAAAGACTCATCTCGAAAAACATTGAGTTATGTACTTGGTTTTGGCGCTAGAAAAGATACGGTTAAAAGTGGTTTTTTCTTTGGTGATGGGAAGAAAAAAGATCATCGGTTTAGGGTATTTGGAAATCTTGATTGGCACTTCCATAAAAAAGCAAATTTAAATATCGGGCTGATGCTAGAGGATACAGATGTTCTCGGTACGGCATCATCGCCAAGAGTAGCGCTTAATTGGCATCCAAAGGAAAACCATACAATACGCACCAGTATCACAAGGGCACAACAGGCAGGCTCACTGTCATTTGTTAACTTAGAGACACGGTTAAATGACGGCACCACCATAGACACACTTTCTAAAGCATCAGATAGCATCGGTAAAGAATTCCTGACAGCTTTTGAAGTCGCTTATATTGCTAAATTTCCTAACATAAAAACCCAATTCGATATAAAATTCTTCCGTGAAGAAATGCGTAATTTTGGCGTAACACAAAATCGTCCCTTTGCTGATTTAAGCGGTGATGCATTGATATTGGATAACTTATTAGATTTAAATACCAAGGGTTTAGAGTTTCAACTCACTCACAAGTTTCTAAAAATTCCTGATTTAACAGCAAGGTTATCGTATGCCTATTTTGATTCCGATGGAAGCTACCCAGGTGATATTTCCAATCCAAATAGTCTTATTGATGAAGGGGCTATGTTACCCAAGCATTCTGGGACCCTACTGCTAAATAAAAAGCTAGCTAATTCCTATAGCATCAGCAGTTTGATTCAATATCAGTCCGATGTAGCAGGAGAGCAAAATCGACAGGTTAATCGTGTTGATTTTCGTTTAGGTAAAAAATTAAAGTTTTCAGGTGCTGATGGCAAGATTGATTTTGTCATTCAGAATGCCTTTGATGACTTTAATGATTTTGCGACTCGAAACTCAAAAAATGTATTCGAAACAAGAGGCTTTGTGAGACTCGAAGCTAATTTCTAGTTTTGAATATTAATAGTCCCAAAAGTATTTTCATATATTCAAAGTGAAGCTTATTGTTGTTAACTCCCTCCACCTAGCAGGGGGAGGGTTGGGGAGGGGGTAGATAGTTCAGCTTAATACAGTCTTCAACCTTTCTACCCTCTCCCTAACCCTCTTCCCTGCTAGGGAGAGGGGACTGGCTCATCTCAGGTGTTTTAGTATTATTAATTTTTCCAAAAGTATTTTCATTGAACCAATATAGAAAAACTATATTGAGTAACCATGTTGAATATTATTACTGCTAATACTTATGGGACGATTAATACTATCAGTATTTAAGGTTTAAGTAGCCCCTTGAGCCACGCATGTGCCTGACGAGTCAGGCTTTTAGGTTCAGGTTTTTTTGCGCAAATCATTCCCCAGCGTTTCCTACGCTCTGACATCCAGTCTTTTTTGTAGGATTCGTTACCTGTTAGGAAATCGATTTCTTTAACCTTGTCAGTATCTATTGCATGCTTCATCAAATAACGGGTAAGGATTGAACCGGGTGAAAATTGCTTCCAACTCAAATCGTAAACCAATCTGAAGATGTTGGCCTTACCATGTGCCACAAACCATATCTGTGCGGCGATGGGCTTTTCTTCAACATAGAGAACAGCAAATCTCAACCACCCTGATTTTGATAAACTTAGCACCAGCCCTTCAACAAAGCCTGTAAAGCGTTCACTGCCCTTCCAACTTGCTTGGTAGATGGTATTGTAGTCTGCCATTGCTTGTTGCAAATCATCATCAATAAAAAGCCGTATGTTACAAGCGTGTTCGCGTTCTAGCTTACGCTGTTTACGCGCTATCGTATTGCGTACCTTGCTAGGTCGAGTTGCCATATAGGCTTCATACGATTGCCCTTGTAAGTGATGAAACCAGTTAAAAAAGCGAAAAAAGTGAAGGCAGGTGAAACCCGATGACTCCATAACCTGCTGTAAGTTTTTCATGTTTTTGTCATTTTCAGCGATAGGTTCTAATTTCAGTTCAATGAAGGGCAGTTTATGTAAGCCCTGAACCAAACAGCTAAGAACCTCCCGCTGATACGCCTGATTACCATCTACCAGTAATAGGTTAAAAAGTGAACTGTTATAATTACTCAAGGAGTACCAGTATTCACACTCGCGCTTCATAATGGGGAGAATTGCTAGGACATTATTTTCGTTAGTTACCTCATCTACCACACAGGCGAGTAACATCGATTGGTCTTCTTCGAAAGTTGTTTTAAGCAGGTTATCAAACCACAAACGAGAAAAGAAAATACTGTCTTTCTCGCCTTCTGAAAATAAGGCATCAGCACTTTCTGGGAGTTGATTCCACTCTGTGTAAGATACAAATTTCATTCATAAAACCATTTATTGTCTGATTTAATCAGATCAAAAAAACGAGGAAAAGTGGGGGGGTGTACTATTAGTCATGGTTAAATGATTACTTTTTTATCCAAAATGTCATTTGTGCAATAGTATGTTGATGTTTACGAGCTGTTTCTCGGATTACAAAAGGAATATCAACAGGTGCTGAGAATACATCAAATTTGGCATTTAAAATTTGATGCAAGCCATCAAGCGTTGTTATATTCTCACCATTTAGCTCATAGCCACCGAGCCAATTCTGTTTTGGGGTAAATTCCTCTAGCCATGTATAGGGGGAGGTTAATACCAATAACCCTCCCGTGTTGAGACGCTTATGAATCGATGATAGAAAGTTTTTAGGGTTCTCTAATCGATCGATTAAATTGCCAGCAAAGATAAGATCATAATCATTAAGGTGTGGCTTTAAATTATTGGCATCACCTTGTGAGAATTGCACACGTTTTACTGTTTGTAGTAATCCCAGTTGATCCAACGAGGTTCGTTTTTGAGTGCTTAAATTTCCTTCATTAGTGATCAGGTAAGATATCGACCCATTTTCTGCAAGGCTGTTAGCGTGGCGAATAAACCCAGCTGAATAATCTAATGCTTCGACAAATTCAATCTGTGTGGCTAACTCAAAACTACTTCGACCTACCGCACAACCAAGATCTAATGCTTTATTAAATGTTCTATCATGTGCTTTATTAAAAATAGTATCGATACACGCTTTAGGAAAGTTTTTTACCCCAAAGTATTCATTGCCATAATGAAACTCAAGGTATTGTGAAATGAGAATATCGGTTTCATAAGTATTGATGGTCATAAATTGTTACGGTCTATTATCGTGGATTATCAGTTGATTTCACGGATAATCTGTATCAATTAATTGGTACAAACTAACCGCGCTCAGCGGGATATAATTAACAAGCTACAATGAACTTTATCCATATTATAAACATCGCTAAAAAATCACGGAAAAGTGGGGGGGTGTGCTTTTTAACATACATGCTCGATTTTGACCATTAATACCGTCTTTTGTACCACAAGTCAGGGTAAAAACTCACTAAACAGTTCACATTGTTATAAGGATTCTTTATTCAAAATAATTTACTAAATAATATGATACCTCTTATTAAGAAATTTTCTGTGGGTCTAGTTAGCGTCTTATCAAGTTGTATTATCTCATTCAACAGCTATGCCGATGTCATCTCAGATAATGTATCTGTTGATATTCAAGAGCCAGTTGGAACCTATGATACTGCTGCTCCGACATTGTTAAATATGTTTGCAAGAACGGTCATAGAGCAAGGTGACTGTACCACAGATGATTACGATGGATGTACCTTGAATGATGTGCTCAATGATATTGATTCAAATGATGATTTTAAGCCGGAAATCAAAGTTCATTTAACCGCGGATGATTTTCCCGATGATGGTTTAGTCTCTAACGCTACGATGCGTCAACGGGGCGCTACCAGTCGATCAGCCCCACAAAAATCATTTCGCATTAAACTGGATAGCAAAGATGATTTATGGCGTGGAGAGCGCCGAATTCAGCTAATTAAAAGCTTCTATGAGTTTAGTCGAATTAGAAACAAATTGAGTTACGACTTATTTGCTGATATTCCACATATACCAAGTATGCGTTCACAATTCGTTAATTTAAGTCTTGAAGATCAGGGTGTTACTCAAGATTTGGGCTTATACACTTCAGTTGAGCACTTCGGCAAAGAGTATTTAAAAAGACGAGGCTGGGATAAAGATTCACGTGTTTACAAAGCGGAGCATTTTTATTTTCAGAATAGGCCTGAGTTTGCACTAGATAATGAAGGCAAGCCAGTAGATGAAGATGCGTTTGAGGAGTTTTTAGAAATAAAACGGGGTAAATCACATTTTGAATTTGTAGAGATGATCAATGCGGTTAACGATTTCTCTGCTGATTTTCAGACCACTGCATTTGATAGATTTTTTAACCAAGATAACTACCTCACTTGGTTTGCTGTAAATATATTAGTCAATAATGTTGATACTGATGCGCACAACTACTATTTGTATAACCCTAAAAACACCGAGAAATTCTACTTTGTACCCTGGGACTATGACTTTGCTTGGGGAGCAAGCATCGAAAACTATGATAATAATATAAATTCTGAACATCGTCCTCGTTGGTGGTATTCGCATGCCTATTGGTGGAGTAATCATCTACACGGTCGTTTTTTAGAAACACAGGGTAATGCTGCCTTGTTAAAAGAAGCAGTCACTGAATTAAGAAATAAGTACCTAACCGTTGAGAAAATAGCGGCTAAACGTGATGCTTATTATGACGTAGTCTTTCCTATAATCAGTAGCTCTCCAGACTGGGACTTGATTTATTTATCAGGAAGTGATCCCGAAAAAGTGGCAAGGTATAACCAAATATTCGCTGATCTAGGTAATAACGTAGAAGAAAACTATGCCAGGTTTTTAGAACGTGCCAATGATCCGATGCCATTTTCAATGGCAGACCCTGTTTTTGGGGATGATCACAATATATTCTTTGATTGGGGTAGAGCGGTTAGCTTAAGTAATCAAAGCATCGTTTATGATCTTGAAATAGCGACTAGCAAAGAGCTTGCTCCGAGTACTATCATTAGGACAGTCAATAATATTTCAAATTCGAGTCACACACTGCAATGGACTCACCCTCGTGGTACTTATTATTTTCGTGTTACTGCAAGAGATGTTGCTAACCCGCAAGAAAGTTGGCAAGTATCTTATGATGATTCAGGTTTAACATATGATAATGGCCGAACAATTTACGGAACATTAGATTTCTTTGTTAGTGAAGATGGCGGAACTACTACGCCACCAACATCTGATGAACTCTCTAATCCCGTAAATGACTCAAATCTTGTGGTTGATGGTAGCGATACTGACTGGAA
>CAYTRF010000071.1:0-6571 GCA_964440065.1 uncultured Cocleimonas sp.
ATTGCCGCAACCAGAACCGAATGTCATGCCTACACCAAATATTAAACCGCCTAAAATATTACGAGGCCATGCAAAGTTCGATGTAAGATAGGGCGGATTTGCTGTATCGTTTTGCGACACTAGTGACATATCATTTATACCAAAATAACCCAGCCCCATTACTCCTAGAATTGCCAAGCCCATGGCAAATACCCAAGAGCGCATTCGTCCTGTATCTCCAATGTTTACTAAATCAGAGACAGCTCCCATGGTACAAAAATTGGTTTTATTGGCAAATATGCCGAGTACTACTGCTAAACCGAATGCCCACAGTAGTATCGTTGTTGTAATTTCCATTTATTTCCTCCTAGTTAGATAAAGTACAAAACCTCCTTTAATTTTTATTCAAAAACATCCTCGTATACCTCGCTCATTTTAATATCTATATCAAGGCATTCCAAATGCAAGGTATCATTCTCATCTAGCAAAAAGTATTGCCAGCTGCCACCATCACGACGATACAATTCTAGCTCTTGTTTCTCTTGCGACACCATCACATACTCTTTTAACGAAGTAATGTCCTTATAAGCATGTAACTTTTCACGACGATCAATCGCCTCAGTCGATGGAGATAGTACTTCTACAATCAAGCAGGGATTTTGCAAATAATACTCATGATTATCAGATTCATCACAGCCTAATAAAATATCAGGATAGTAAAATCGATTTAATTCAGTAATATTCAGCTTCATATCCGCCACAAAAGTACGGCAAGGTGTGCCTCTCGACTTTTGACGAAGCAAAGTAGCAATATTCAAGGATATAATATTATGATGTCTACCTGCCCCTGCCATGGCATACACACTGCCATCATAAAACTCATGGCGCACGTCACTCTTAAGCTCACCTGCTAAGTAGTCTTTAATGGATACGGGTAACTGCTTTGCTTGTTGCATAGTATTTTCTCATTCTCTTTTAAAGATTAACAATATTTTAGGACTAACGAGGATCAAAGAAAAAACAATTAACCGATTATGCACTTATTACTTGAATTCAAGTCATTCATTATAAAGCTTTTCCAAGTTACCAACAAAGGTGGTACATCATCATATTCTTAATGTAGAACAGCCATTCCCTTTTAGATATTAACTGCCTCTTGTTCAATATAAGGACGTAACTCTTCTCGCATTGCCTTTTCTGTCACCAAGTCAACGGAGTGACCCAACTCATCTTCTAACAAGAACTGTACGCCAAAATACTTTTTAGAGGTAGCCACCCATCAAAGTTAACAACTATATCAATATCAATATCACTATCGGACTTTGCCTCATCACGCACAGTTGAACCAAATAAAGCAAGCCGCGTAATGCCAAACTAGTCAACTAATAATGGTTTTAAACGGCTAAGTATTTTTAATGTTTCATTCTTTGTCATATTAACCTCTTCAGGATCAACGCTGATTGTAGCAAGATAAGTTAATTATAACATTATGCTTATTGATACAGACAAACGGTATTAAAGCCGTCATCAAGTGTCAGTTTTACTCTACTTTAAGTCATAAAGTGACAACTTTAGCAGATAAGATAAACTAATAAACTCCTATTAGCCCATGCGGAAATAAAATTATTTCTTATTAAAACAATGACTTATAAGTTATCATGCTTTTTTGGCACGCACTCTGCATTATTACTTTCGAACACAAAGTTCTATGTTGTTAAGCAGCAGTTAACCTAAGTTTGATAAAATGTTAGCGCTTCGAAAGCAAATATTAAAATTAATCATAAAAATAATCTTTGGAGATTTAAAATGAAAAAGCAAGTACAAAAAGGTTTTACACTAATCGAATTGATGATCGTTGTAGCGATTATCGGTATCCTAGCTTCAATCGCACTTCCTGCTTATCAGGATTACATGATCCGTGCACGTATTACTGAAGGTGTCGGCATGGCAGGTCCAGCTAAAGCGACTATCGGAACTGATGTTGCAACAGCAAATGACTTAACTGTAGCAGCTACATTCTGGAATGCACAAAATGGACAAGTTGGTGGTGCAGGTATAGCTAGCAAGTATGTTGATAGTGTATCTATGAACGCTGGAACAGGTGTAATCATAGTAACATATAATGATCTAACTGTTGGTCTTGTAGATGGTCAAGATACATTAGTATTCACACCATATATCAGAACAAATGCTACAACTGTTACTCAACTAGGAGCTGCTCTTGGTGTTGTAACAGGTAACACTGATTGGGCCTGTGCTTCTGTCAGTAACGCAGTTGCTTCAAACAGACAAATGGCTACTTCTGTAACAGGTTCTTTACTATCTAAGTACGCACCTGCTGAGTGTCGTTAATCCGAAATTGATCGAATTAATACACAGTTAAATGAACAGCCACTAACCTTAGTGGCTGTTTTCACTTAAAAATTGCATTAATAAATATAATAAAAAAGGGAGATGTTTCAAATGGACACGCAATCAAATTTCAACTTATTCTTCTCAAGCGATGTTAAAGGTAGTTTTTTTTCACAGTTTTTAAATAAAGAATTGTTAAAAAAGAAAATCAAAGCATTTTCAATACACTTATTATTAAGTATTGTTCTAATTTCATCTTTCTTTGCGTTTGCTATTCTTCACTGGTTTCCTAATAACAGTTTAGAGTTATCAGGCATTAAAGATGTCTTATATATTATTATCGCCGCTGATTTATTATTAGGCCCCGTACTAACCTTCTTAGTATTCAACCCAGCTAAAAAAAGCCTTAAATTTGATTTAAGTGCAATAATTGTTTTACAACTCTCGATGTTTATATTCGGTATCTATACCGTTTATATAGCACACCCTGTTTATATAACTTTTACTGTTGATCGGTTTACATTGGTTTCTGCAAGAGATGCCAGCCCTGATAAAGCAAAGTTTGATGAATACAAAATACCTAAGTACTCAAAAGCTATGTACGCCTATGTAGAATCACCAAAAGATATGGAAGAGCGCAATGAGTTATTGTTCTCCTCTGCCTTAGGTGGTTTAGACCTTGATGCATTATCTCAGTACTACTTACCCTATGATGAAAACATTAACAAAATTATCAGCAGAGGATGGGATGTAGACAAAGTCTTTGTAACTACAGAACAAAAAAATCAACTTTCATCATTTTTAAAAGAGAATAAAATTCAATTAAATGATGTTGTCTTTTTACCTGTACAAGGTAAAGCAAAGTTTATGACGTATGCCATTGATAAAGAAACAGGATTTCCTTTAACTGTTTTTGATATAGATCCTTGGGAAAACCGATAACAAATTTTTTGTCATCTTCAAATATGCTGTACATTCAAAGTTAGTAACAATAAATCGTTAACCTTAACTTTAATACCTCTCATCATTTTCTAATTATTCGCTACCAGTAGAATAGCCATACTCTCAAGATATTGATTGAGAGGTGTGGGATGAAGTACAAACTGGCCAGTTTAAATTTTGCGATAAGCCTTATTATTATTTTCGCTTTTCTTGGTTATTCTTGGTTAATATGGCACCCCTACTCTTTTTCAGAACTGACTGGGTTTAAAAAAAGTGCAGGCGTTATACTTCTTGTAAATATTTTTCTTGGCCCATTATTAATACTCTTCATTTACAAAAAAAATAAAAAGCATCTCACTTTTGATCTTTCTGTATTAGCAACAATCCAAGTGTTAGCCTTTTTAGCAGGTGCCTATTCTATTTATTCAAAACATCCTGTGTACACTGTTTTCACAGTTGATAGATTCTCACTAATAAACCCGAAACTCGCCACTCCACAACACGCTTTAAATAAAGAGTTTAATGTGTCTGGTTTCTATAAAACTAAGTTTGCCTTTGCAAAAATGCCGAGTGATAGAGCCGTTCGAAACAAATTAATGATGGAAGTTGTGTTTAATGGTGAGCCTGATATTGATTCAAGAGCTGAATATTATCAGCCAATCAACAAACACATGAATGCAGTACTTCGTAAAAGTTTAAACCCTGATATTATTTTTGCTAACATTCAAAATAAACCAAAACTGCATAAATTTTTAAACAAATATGGTGGCCATAAAAAGGATTATGCCTATTTCCCCCTTCAGGGTGGCAGTAGAGATGTCGTTTTAGTGCTTTCAAAGCGTAGTGGGGAAACGATTGATATTATTGATAGCGACCCTTGGATTACTGAGAGTTTGGCTTTATCTACTAAAACTGATTAATTTATCACCTGTTCTCACCGTTTACTCTGCATCATATCGTCACTCACTCATTTGACGATATTACTGGAATATGTGATAATTAAGATGTTAAGCACTGAGGCATAATATGAACACAAATATGAGTATTCGGGAACTTACCCGAAATGGAAAAATTCTAACTGACTTTGATTATATTGATATTGAAGATAAAAAATCGAATGAATATAAGGGTGTATTTATCCCCAAGCAGTACGCCGATGATGTTAAAACTTTTTTGAAAAAGAAGCTAAAGAAAGAAAAGAAAGCTCGGCTAGAAGCGTTAATGTCATTTGCTGGCATAGCCAATGGCGATACAAAAAATAAGAGTATTCAAACTATAAAAAAAGAAAAATCCAGTAGATACAAATGAAGTCTATTTTTTTGGATACCAATATTATATTAGATATTTTGGATACTGATAGGAGCAACCATGTTAATGCTTCAAAAGTTTTAGAGAAAGTTATATTCAATGGGTACATTATCGTCATTAGTGAGGATATGCTATCGACCATTTTTTACATCGTTAAAAACAAACAGGCAGTGCTTGATTTTTTTAAACTTATTATTCAGGAATGGCGCATTGTCGCATTTGGCGAGGAAGTAATTTCTACTGCTATTGATTTTTGCTCACAAAACCAGGGGCAAGATTTTGAAGACACGTTGCAATGTCTTTGTGCTAAACAACAGGCATGTGACTTTCTGGTTACTCACGATAATGGCTTTATAGATTGCGGAATTACGGTACTAACTGCCCAGCAATTTTTAGCACGCTGAATACTTACTTTATAATTTGATGTTTGATAATCAAAACATGCCTATCAAGTAGAATATTCATCGTTAATCAGACCTTTCCTTAGGAAAAGTTGATGAGTTGAGACCTTTGCACGAGTCAGTGGCCTAGTCTAGTCTGGTCTTTTTATCAATAGATTAGCTCCCGACAAGACTGTTGATCAATGACGAGATAACAAGCCTTATCACGCCAATCCCCCAATACTATTCTTTTTATTTTTCTACCTTCCACCTCAAATTCATGTTCGGCTGGGCGATGTGTGTGCCCGTGTATTAGTAAACAGTTTTTCTGAGGAGCTGTATTTAATGAAGAAAAGTACACCCCCCCACTTTTCGTCGTTTTTTTGACGTTTGTTTTGCTCTGCCCTCTTATACAATCAGCCAAAACCCTTTCCACTTCCTGCTGATTCACATCCAATATCATTGAGTTCTTCTTTTGCGTTCTCTGTTGCGTATTTTTTCTTACGTCGGTGGCTTTCTTCCCTCTTTTCTCAGGGCTTAACATAAGATACAACTTCTGGACTACTTTAAGCCTGAATAGCGCACGCATTCTTTGATAACCTTTATCATCAATACACAGCGTATCGCCATGCATAATCAAAGTAGGTGTTCCGTAAAGATCTATGACCTTTTGATCAGGCAGTAATTCTGCTCCGATGTGTTTTACAAAGGTATCCTGAGCTAAAAAGTCTCTATTGCCCTGCATAAAGTAGATTTTTGTACCTGAGTCAGAGAGCGACTTCAGCTTATCAATAACAGGTAGATAAGGTTTACCCATGGGAAGGTCGATAATGTCATCGCCAATCCAGAATTCGAATAAATCACCTAGTATGTATAAGGCTTCGGCTTGATCTTTTATATCATCTATAAAATCATAGAAGAGTTCGAAAAGATGAGGATGAGCAGGTGAGAGGTGTAGATCAGAAATGAACCATGTTTTGTTCATTGTCATTTTCTTGTATTTATAAAAAATGATCGAAAAGTGGGGGGGTGTACTTTTTTTAACATTATTTAATTACTAGTAATTTTTCCAAAGATATTAATAAGTATTCAGGATAATTATATTTTTCCGCAGATCAAGGCGCTTTCGCGCACAGAATGTGAGCGTATATTTAATACGTGATCATTCGAGCACGAAAGCAACGATGAGCTGAGGTAAAAGATAAGTGTCCTGAATGCTTATTTTACTAATGTCGCTTTAATAATAGTAACAGCTTCAAGTGGCACATCACCATGACCACCATGATTGCCTGTTTTAACTTTTTCAATCGCATCAACAATATCCATGCCATCGGTTACTTTACCAAATACCGCATAGCCCCAACCTGCAGGTGATTCGCTTGTGTGATCCAAGAAAGCATTGTCTTTTAAGTTAATAAAAAACTGTGATGTTGCAGAGTGTGGATCATTAGTACGTGCCATTGCCAAAGTACCACGATCATTTTTTAAGCCATTGTTTGCTTCATTCTTGATTTTATCTTTATTGGCTTTCTCGCTCATATCAGGGTTCATACCACCACCCTGCACCATAAAGCCAGGAATCACACGGTGAAAAATCAAACCATCGTAGA
>CAYTRF010000072.1:0-6564 GCA_964440065.1 uncultured Cocleimonas sp.
CAGTTCTTTCCATAATGATGGTATCGCTTTTTGATAGGGCATCACTGGCTAGGATAACTTTCTTAAGGTGTAGGCTAGAAGAAATAATTCGCTGTAACTCATTTTGAGATGCAGGGCTTATATTGACCCTCACCGCAGGAACAGGCGAGAGCGAAGATGAGGAGGATAAATGGGCATTGGTACAACCAGTAATACCACTTAATAACATCCATGGAAAAACAATAAAACTAAAATATTTCATGGACGATCACTAATTCATTATTATGGCATTTTGTAACCAAAGTGGTTTAACCGTAACAGGTTTTTGTAGCGCCTTTACTCCGCTAGGTCTTGCAGATAATGCGGGACATTGGCCTGTACTACGATAAGAAAGTGCCGCGGCTAGACGCTTTTCAGCAGGGTCACCTAGTTGACGCGAGTGATCATCACTAACGGCACAACCAGGTAATCTAACACCAAAAGCTTGGGTTTCATTTTCAGGTGAGAAACCATCCGCATAATCACCAAAGCCTTTTGCATTTACACCTCTAAAATTAACGGTGAAATAAGAGGTGCTACAGTTATCTGTTGGCTGAAATCCATACGGTTTTCCACAGGTTGTTTCGCCTATTTGTATCACCTCAACATTGACACCTCTTAATCCGTTGATGATTAATTCACTGGCTGAACAAGTGCCAGCGCCTGTCAGCACAAATAAACGCGATAGGTTGAGGTGTGGCAATGTTTGGATTTGTGGAGACGTGTTAATTGACGTATTTATAAAGGGAAAATCAAAAATCGGTTGGCCCGTAAAAGGATCAAGAGTAGGGTGTTTATCATTAAATTGTGTTTTTTGAAATATTTCATTGTCAGTGGTATCCGTGCCGGTAATCATTGAGGCTAAGACACTGGCTATGTAAATGAGTCCACCGCCGTTATAGCGTAAATCGAGCACTAAATCCGTTACATTCTGATCTTTGAATTCTTTAATGGCATCAATTAATTGTTGCTCGGAACTACCAATATGCTCATTAAATTGCATATAAGCAACATTTCCTGATTCTGTACTAATTACCTTTGTGTTTTGTACAGGCTGTAAAATAATTTGAGCTGAGGTAATGGTCACTTCTCTTGGCTCGGTCGAATTATTGTCGAGAACTTTAAAGGTATGTGTTTCACCATCAGTTCTAGGGAATAGACCTGCATTTAAGGTAGCAATCTCGGTATTATCCGTGGTATTGACAAGGTCTACACCATCCACTTCTAAAATCTTAGTACCCCGATTTAAATTAGCAGCTGTTGCGGGTGAGTTAGGTTGGGTATAGGAAATAATTATTTCACGAGGTATTTCTTGTGACGTTATTGTCAACGTCATGCCATAACCTGATGTAATACCCGATTGATTTTCCGCTAAAAATTCAGCCGTATTTCGAGTGAAGTGAAACTCATCGCGCGGTTTGCCTGAAGCTGTAGTAGCATCTGATTTCAATGTACTAAAAAATTCGGCAATTGAGCCGTTAAATAAAGCTGGGTTTTGATCTGTCACTTCGTCATACCAAAGGTAGACATCATTGTTCCAAGATCGCAACCAGTTTTTCTCATCTAATTCAGCGCCTTGCGTATCAGTGTAGAGATTACCCGTTAAAGGATTAGTTACATTAAAGCGTGGGGATACACATTTGTTTTTGAAAACGGAGTCAGATTGAAAAACACCAGACTCCCATTCCAGATTGGTATTAGTAGGCGCTTGCGCAGGTGAAGAAGAAGAAGAAGTATTGGTAGCGGGCGAAAAAGAACTTCCATCCACTAAGAGTTTTTTGTTACTTCCACTGCCACAAGCTGATAGCAAAGTTCCGCAAATAATTGTCGCTATAAACGATTTTTTATTGGATAGAAAGCACATTTTAAATATACCTTAAAAGGTCGATTATTATTATATTAAACAATAATATCGAATCATAATAATATTGCAAGCGTATGTGATCAAAGGCTAATAGTGGAGCAATACTAACTGTCGGTTAACGTAAAACTCATACACTTTGTCAAATCACGACTTGATTAAAACTAGCATGTTAACTATATATTGTATTTACTCTTTAAAATATTTCTATGTTAGAACGACTGCTCAAAAGTGTTTTTCCAAGTTCACAATGGCAATTTACACTATTAATTGTATCTGCCTTTGGTTTGATCATTCCTGCAATGGCTACCGATATAAATGATGAAAATAAAGTTTCTTCTCACGATGATTTTGCAAAAATATTAGACAGAGGAACCCTACGTATTATTGTTCCGGCAAGATTACCGAGTGGTTTTCGTCTTCCTCGAAGTGAGTCACCTTTACTCAAGCAACTGGCTTTAGTGACTGATTTTGCACAATCCTTAAATTTACATCCTGAAATTGTGCCTGTTTCATCTTTTAATAAGCTATTACCGACCCTTATCAACGGCGGTGGAGATGTAATAGTCGCAAATTTAACAGTGACTGACAAAAGAAAAAATATAATGGCGTTTTCTAGACCCGTTGCCCACATTAAGCAGGTAGTTTTAGTTCCCAAATCAGATAATGAAACATCTGTAACAAAAGATTTAAAAGGCAAGCGCTTATTGCTCAATAGTGCTTCATCTTACTGGGCTCGTGGCTTGGATTTTAAAAAGCGTTATCCAACTATTCAACTTATCGATCAAGATTCTGATCTCACTGATGAGGAAGCTATTAACTTAATAGCCACTAAACAATATGATGCGACAATACGTGATAGTAATATTGCACAGATGTATCTTAGCTACCGTGATGATATTCAGATTGCTTTTAATGCCTCGGGTGAACAAGATATTGCACTGGGTTTACGTCTTAAGTCAAAAAACCTTAAAGTTGCTCTTGATGATTATTTACGTCAAAAAAACCTTGAAACAAATCATTTAAAAACTAACTTTGGTGATTTGGCTGAGATAAAGAAAAGAGGTGTATTACGAATTTTACTTCGCAATAATGCCTCATCCTATTTTATTTGGCGAGATCGTTTAATGGGTTTCGAATATGAAATGGCACAAGCCTTTGCAAAACACCTAAAAGTTAGATTAGAAGTTTATGTGCCTAAAGATGGTGAAAGTGCAATTGAGTGGTTAACCAAAGGCAGAGTAGATATAGCAGCAGGATTTTTACGGGAGACACCCGAATGGAAGCAAAAGAAAGTAACCGCTAGTTTACCTTATCATCAAGCTTTTCCACATATTATTACGTCTACTAAAAATCAGTCACTACAGTCAATCGGTGATTTAGATGGTAAAACTGTGGTTTTACAAAAAAACAGTATTTATTGGCAAGAACTGGAAAAAATGAAAGATTTTGGTATTACTATCAATCTTGTTGAAGCCCCTTTTAACCAAGAGATAGAAGAAATAATACAAGGTGTTGCAGGCGGTGAGTATCAAATTACAGTAGCAGATGAACATTATCTTGATATTGAGCTAGCCAATGATTTAGCGGTAAAGTCTGCGTTTACTTTTGGTGATCAAGTTAATCATTCTCTGGCTATAAGATCTGAGAGTGTTAATTTATTAAAAGTAATTAATAACTATATAAAAGATAAAAAGAACTCACGTTTATATTCACGGTTATACGACAAATATTTTTTGAACCCGAAACAAATTAAACGTCATTTAAAGCATCATCAGCGAAAACATAAAGGTAATAAAATACTCAGTGTTTATGATGAACTTGTACAAAAGTACTCAAATAAATACGATTTTGATTGGCGAATTATTACGGCTCAAATGTTTCAAGAAAGTCGCTTCGACCCAAAGGCAATATCAAGTGCAGGTGCTATAGGCTTAATGCAAGTAATGCCCGCAACAGGTAGGCAAGTAGGACTGCCGAATATTAAAAATCCCCAGATTAATATCCATGCTGGGACGAAATACATGAGATGGCTCTATAACAAATTTGATAATAGCTTGCCATCGGTTGATCGAATGTGGTTTACACTTGCATCATACAATGCGGGTTTAGGCCATGTTATTGATGCGCGATCATTAGCGGGCAAGTTAGGATTAGATAGAGATCGCTGGTTTGATAATGTTGAAAAAGCCATGTTGCTTTTATCCAAGAAAGAATTTTCGAGCAAGGCTCGATTTGGCTATGTGCGTGGGCGTGAACCCGTGGGTTATGTCAGATCAATAAAGAAGTTGTATGCAACATACCTTAATCTTTTTCCTGAAAAAGATGTTAATTCATCCCTTGAGTTAGATACCTTTAATGTAGCTAATGTAACGAATTAGCAAAATAAAAACCTGTTAAATTCTGGTTTTCAGGCTAAGCCATGCATGAATACTCAGTGTTAAAATAATAATAATACCACCTACTATTGTTAACGTAGAAGGCTTCTCACTAAGAAATATCCAGCCTAAATATGAGCCAAATACCGTTTCCAACGGCATAATCAAACTAACTTCTGGAGCAGTAATATACCGTGGTCCTAAGGTTATTAAGGCAAAGGCTAAAGATACTATAATGCCAGCAAGTACAAGATAAGGAATAGCTTGTGGCTCTAAATTCAAAGAATTACCGAAAATAATAGAAACAATTCCAGCAACAAATGCACCGAATAGTCCACTTAAAGCCATGGCAGGGATCATATTTACGTCTTTATGTTTTCGTGTGATGGTAAAGCTAATGCCCATAAAAATGGCGACTCCCAAGGCACTTAAGTCACCCCAAAAACCCCCACTATGTAGGCTGTTTGACATAATAGCAGCAATGCTAATGAACAAAACAAGCATGGTTATCCATGTTCTTAAAGCAACTTTTTCTTTTAAGATAATCCAGCTAAATAATGCTGCAAATGCGGGTGAGGTACTAATAATAACTAATGTGTTGGCAATGCTGGTGTGTTGAATTGATGTAGTAAACAACAAAGAACTTATGCCAAAAATGAGCCCAATCAAAAGCCCTGGTCGGCCAATTTTTATGAACTGTTTTAAAGTATTACGACGATAAACAATCAGCATCAGCAAGGTTATACCGATACTAAAAGCGATACCGCGCCAGAATATTACTGTCCAAGTATCTGCATTTAATAGCCTAATTAATAGCGCATCAGGGCTTAAAATAAGCACACCTAGCGTTGTGATTAAGATTCCTTTTAGATGTGGGGACATATCGTTATTTTAACAAACTCGTAAAAAATCAAGGAAAAGTGGGGGGGTGTGCTTTTTAAGATATTTAATAATTTTAGTCATTTTTACTCGTCATCTGATTCGTGCAAAGGTCTCATTTAAACAGTTTGTCCCGCACACCAGCCTGATGCCCACGCCCATTGGAAGTTAAAACCCCCTAAGTGACCTGTCACATCAATACTTTCACCAATAAAGAAAAGACCACTGACCGTCTTAACTTCAAAGGTTTTGGATGATAGCGTATCGGTATCAATTCCACCTAGACAAACTTCTGCAGTACGTAAGCCTTCCGTCCCTGCGGGTGTTAACGACCAGTGGCACAATTGTTCGGCTATCTTTTCTAATTCTGCTTGATTGATAGTTTTCATTATAGGGTTACTGATTACTTTTTCGCAAAGCATGTTAGCAAAGCGCTTAGGTAATTGGTAAGACAATAGAGTCTTAAGTTCAGCATTGGGGTGTTCGTGTTGTTGCTCACCTAACCAATCAAGCAACGTCTTATTTTCAACACCATCTGGAAAAAGATTAATTGTTATTGACTCACCTTGCTTCCAATAAGAAGAAATTTGTAAAGCAGCAGGACCGCTAATACCCCGATGAGTAAACAAAATAGCCTCTTTAAAACATTGGCCTGATTCAGAACAAAGTTCCACCTGTGCCGAAATACCGGAAAGATCTTTTATAAAGCTATCCAGCTCTTGAGGGGTAAACGTAAAAGGGACTAAAGCCGCAACAAAGGGCAGGGTATTTATTGAGAATTGTTTGGCCAGTTTTAAGGCGAAATCCGTTGAGCCCATAGCGGGTATGGAAGGGCCGCCAGTGGCAATGACTAATGATTGACAATGATAGCTATCATCTTTTAATTGAATTGAGAATTGTTGATCCGTTTTTTGAATCTTAATAATATTTGCATTTAGTTTGATCTTTACGTCAGACTTTTTAGATTCAGCTACTAAAGCATCAACAACAGCCCCCGCTTTTTGATCACAAAATAGCTGCCCTAGCGTTTTTTCTGTCCACGTTAATTGATGGCTTTCTAATAAAGCAATAAAATCCCATTGACTATAACGCGATAGGGCGGATTTACAAAAATGTGGGTTTGCAGAGATAAAATCATCGGGACTAGAATATAAATTGGTAAAGTTACAGCGCCCACCGCCTGAAATAAGAATTTTTTTGCCTATTTTATCCGCTTTGTCTAAAACAAGAACAGAACGACCTCTTTTCCCTGCTTCAATTGAGCACATTAGACCTGCTGCGCCAGCGCCTATTATAATCACATCGTAGTTTTTTATGAGGTTTTTCATATTGTGTGGACTATAAATCAAAGTATTATAGAATCACACATAATCAGAGACCTTTGCACGAATCAGATGACGAGTAAAAATGACTAAAAATTCACTGCTT
>CAYTRF010000073.1:0-6522 GCA_964440065.1 uncultured Cocleimonas sp.
TAAAAACTTCTGTGAAATCATCATTTAACGGCTCAAACTTATTTCCGTCATCTGTCTTATACGCAATTTAATATCATTAATGAGTAGCTATAATCACCATAAAAAACATGGGAAAGACTCTCTTATTCGCAAACAATCTAAGCAGATTGAAAAATTACAGTTAGAGGTGAATGCTTTAAAAATACAGCTATCCGGGACACCTTCAAACATAGCCCACAGTAATATTTCTACACGAACTGCCATAAATACTAAGTACAATAAATCATGGACTTTTAAAAAAGTAATTTAATAGTATGAAAAACAGAATAATAATCAAAATATTAATTATATCTGCTTTAGTGGTTGGTTTTACTATTGGCTATGGATTAATTAGCCTTGCCTAGTATCAGCTAAAAATAACCTACGACTAGCTTAATGAGGTTAGGTGCCGAACAAACTTTATTTAACTCTTAATATTCTAGCGATATTTGCTGCCTCGACAGAACATGGTTTTAATTTTAAAAGTTATGATAAATATTTTAAGCAGGTTTGTAAGCACAACTCTTTAATGCATTGCTTAGACGAACAATCAAGGGAGTGGAAATCACTCGCGCAAACCTGCCTCGTCTCTAACAACCTCCTTAAAGTGCTGGCTTTTATTTCAAGCTTTAGTGTTTTATCCAGTTTAAATACATCCGCTTGTTGCGTTTTATCTATCTCTGTGTGAGTTGCCAACATATTCATTTTTTCAACTCCTTCTTTTTTATTAAAGAAATACTAATTAATTTCTTTTAATGATAATGATTATCGTTTATATTATCAAGCTGTAATTAGAATTTAAAACAAAAAGAGGTATATATGTGTCAATTATCAACGAACTCTCTCAGTTCGGTAGCACTCTCACCACTACCTATTCCTGAACTAGGGAAGCAAACTAAAAAAGGCTCTGCCCGTTTGAAGTTTTGGGAGCTTAGTTCTCGATACCATTGTGCGGCACTTGGCACTTGTTTAACACTGAAAGAATTGCGTTTAGTTGGAAAAAAAGCAGGCATTAAAGAAATAAGTTCATGGACGGATTATGAGATGCATGTTTCTTTTATCCAAGCGTTAGACGAAAAATGTTATGTCAGCACGTTGGTTAATAAACTTTTAGAAAAAAAGTATAAGCTTAATGTATTGCATTTTTCTAAAATCAAAACAGAAGAAGAAAGAATAAATCTTTGGAATAAAGCCGTAACAAGGGGCGATATTGCAGGTGCTTTTTGGGCAATTTTGACTCATCCCAATTCAACTGACAATACGCTTTTTCAGGTATACGGGAAGGTCCACATGCTTTCTCACTTGTCTGGCGCTTCACTGCGAATTGATATGAAAGAGTTTTACAAGCTTGAGAAGTGCAATGAATCACTCGAAATATTGCTAAACGAAAATGAGTTTAAAGCCAATAAAAAACTAGAAGAAAAAGAAAAACACCTCTCTAAGCTAGAAAAGCAGTTAACAGCAGCATTGGCAGAAAACAAAACCCTAAGATCAGCACAACAAGAACTGCAAGCAATCAAAAAGAATCCGCTGGTTGAAAACCTACAAAACCAACTTAAACAATTAAACTTAGAACTAATAACTTCTGTTGAAAATAATCAACGCACCAAAAGATCAGAAAATAAATGGAAGCTACATGCAACGAAAGAACAAGAGGGAAAACAACAATTAAAACAACAACTCACTGATTTAAGCGCTGAAAAAACAAGCGTTGAGAGCACCCTCACCAATCTTCTTAACCATCAACAAGATGGTGTTGACAGCTGTGACTCATGTCCTAATTCTAACCCTGACTTGTGTGGGCGCTGCGTACTTTACATTGGTGGACGTGGCAGCCAATACAGTCACTTTCGTCAACTGGTGGAACAGCAGAATGGGAAATTCATCCACCACGATGGTGGGCGAGAAGATGGCCATCAAAAATTGGCAAGCATCGTATCAAAAGCAGATGTTGTGCTTTGCCCTTTAGATTGCGTAAGCCACAACGCAATGAATGCCGTTAAACGCCACTGTCAAAATAACACCAAGCAATTAGTATTTATTCCACATGCAAGCCTTTCAGCTTTCTCTAAAGGGCTTGGCGAAATTGCCAATTAATCATCTAAGATAACTATAATGGGTAGAATATGAAGAACGGAATGATAGCTACAAACTTTGAATTTTCTAGTGGTTTATTTGCAGGCAGAAATACTGATCAGGTTTTCCCAATACTCAAAGCAATAGCACACCCTTTAAGACTAATGATTGTATGTTCTATTGCTGAAAAAGAAGCTAGTGTGCAAGAGCTTGCTAATAGTTTTGATACAACACAAAGCAATTTATCACAGCACTTAGCTGTATTGAAAAACAAAGGGGTTGTTACCTCAAGAAGAGTGGACAATTACTCTATGTATCGGGTAATTTGCCCTGAGATATTACAAATCATTGGAAAGTAAAATACGAATCTTATTAAAGCGGCTCATACCAATTTACAGCTACTCTCAATGCAAGCTTATTGAGAGTGATTAGTCCTGGCACCTAATTCCTTTTTCTTGAATCAAGTGCTCGAATTTTGCATCTGTTAGTGTTCTTAAAAAACATACCATTGCCTCAATGCGATCAGCGTTCATTTTATTGCCATCGTTTAGTTCTTCTAAACTTACGGTATTAGGGAACTCTGCACCTTTCCACAACTCTTGGGTTTCTGGATTGTGAGTATGAATTGAACCTGTCAAAAATTTATCATAAAATTCTACCACTGTTCTTAAATCCTGAAACACACCATTGTGCATATAAGGCTCAGTAACAGCAGAATTACGTAGTGTAGGAACTTTAAATTTACCAATATCTGCTTCCTTATTAGTGTGATCAAACAATCCTTGATCTAACGTACTGTCCGAATCTGCTGCCGCAACAGAAGGAACACCAATATTATGATATTCATAGCCGGAAAAGGTTTCTTTTGCATGACTATTTGGCTGAAGCTGATGACAGGTTGCGCAATTAGTAAACTGCTGAGAGAAGAATAATGCTTTCCCAAAAGATTCCTTTAAGCTGAAAATAGTTGGATCATTTAAAAAACGGTCATATTTTGAATCAAACGGTGAGAATTGAGCCGTTTTTTCAAAGCTAGCTATACTAATTGTCATTTTCAAATACGCTTCATCTATTTCTTGAAAAATAGTATCGCCATAAAGTTTTTCAAACGTTTCTATGTAAGCTGAGTTTTCCATCACACGCGCAATAACACTGGCCTTATCAGGCATATTCATTTCAACTGGGTTTAGAGGTGGGCCACCTGCCTGTCCTTTTAAATCTGGCTCACGACCATCAAGAAACTGGCCACCAAGAAACCCAGTATAATCTGGCTGTTTACTATTTAAACGCTTACGTGTCCCTTCATTAAAAATAGGCGAGAATTTTGCATAAGTCGCAGTAGGAGTATTTCTAACTCCTACAGATACACCGTCATCACCTAACGACACCCTGCTTATCTTATTATCCAACACATTTTTTCGAGCATCTATAAAGGCATGTTCTGCATCATGGCAGACGGCACAAGATTGTGTTCTATCTTTGGATAAGTTTTTATCCGAAAAAAGTTTTTCGCCCAATTTTATTTCTTCTGTTGCAAAATCATCACTACCGCCACCTTTACCACCACAAGCTGACAAGTAGGCGCCAAGAGAAATGATAAGAAAGGACTTAAATATAGTATTGAGTTTCATAATAATGACATAGTTAGGTTTGTTTAGAATTAGTCACCATCACTAAAGTTAATACCAAGAGCAATCCCTAGCCCATTTGCAATCTCGCGTTTAAAATTTCCATCCAGAAATCTAAGGTAAGTGTTTAATTTGCTTTCATTTTTCTCTTGTATTGCACTTTCAATAGTTTCGATATTCTCTGTAACTGTATCAACTCCAGCTTGAGCACCAGCTGCAGACATAACCCCAATAAAGTTGGTTTGAGACTCACTCGTTCCATATAAAATTAATTTCACTTCATTTATAGATGACTGAATATTTTCATAAGAATAAGCAGAGATTTGCGCGCCCTTATTTACAATATTTCTTTTTGAAAGGTAGTCAAGATGAGACTGACTCGAAACAATCATCGTTGCAATAGATTTTCTAACGTCACTCAAAAATACTGACTTATACGACTCCGCAGCTGAAGAGTGCTTTATTTTCCAATCATCCTCAATCTCATTTGCGTGTATTTCATTGATATCTGCCATACCTATTAGGATTTCACATTTACGTGAGTTGGCAAGAAATTCACTTACAATTGCTTGCGCATCATTAGTATGAGTGCTATCAGCAACCTCAAAAATCAATAATTCAAGTGGTAGTAAACCCATTAAATTAAAGCTCTTATTTCTAAAATAGTCTTCATCCAATACGACTGAACTTGCAATATCATTTAGAATATCAGTCCGAACAGCATTTGTGTAATCTACCCCTCGCTTCCTCAAAGGATCAATAACAAATATTCGTTCATTTAGTAAACTATCAAGGTCCGAAAGTGGGCCAAAATTATAAAGAGCAAGCTTATACCACTGGCTAGAAAGAGATTTCCAGCTACTTTGTAATTCTTCAAGTTTATCAGTAGCTGGCGCGGTACAAAAGCTAGTACTTTTACTTGTAAAGTCCTTCGATTTTATAGAGAAGCCCTCAACGGTTGGAATAATAGTTTCGTTAACAATCTCTCCCAAGGCAACCTCCAAAAGCTCTCCTTGAGGGTCAGAGACACTTGTATTACTACTGCCACCACAACCGAATAGAGTTAAGCTAACGGCAATACAAACCACGGCAATATTTTTCATATCAATACATCCTACGTTTTTCATTAATTAAGTTACTCAGGCGTTAAATAAAAATTTCTGCCAAGACCAAATGGTTATCCCACCGAAGTGAATTCTGACTAAATCGCTTCTCTCTCTTTTCGATCAAAGTTAGAGCATCCAACCGTCTAACTTGTCCAAATGAATTGCTAATCACAAACTCTTTCTGATTATTTGCCACTGCAATGCCACACACATCTTGCAATGAATGATAACCGGAGAATTCTAAGGTGTTGAGTGACCAAAAAGCCGCTACATTTCCTCTTGGACTGGTAAAGCCCGCTATACGAGTTTTCGGGTTGATTGCTACACTCCCCATGTAATCATTCATTTGATGAATTATATTCTCAGGCTTTTCTAAAAGTTGTAGACCTTTATTGGGAGCGTGAATACCACCAAGCGGGACAATACCATCATGCTCAGCTGCTGAACGTTGAAACTGCATAGCAAAAGCTACCGTCCCATCTTCACTGACATCTAAATGACGAATACTCGCCTTAGACTCTGATACTTTGAATGAACCCAGTAACTTCCCACTCTCAAGATCAATATAAGTTAAACTAGAATCCATCGTATCAAGATTCAGTTTTTCCCTCCCTGTTTTTGGGTGGGTTAAAATACCTCCATTAGCAACTACCAGTGTCTTACCATCAGGCATTACAAGTAATTCATGTGGCCCAATACCATAGCTTTCGTATTCACCTATTTGTTGATAAGTCACGGAATCACGGATACCAATCTTACCTTTTCCTGTGTTCATATCGGCTTCTGTTGTAAACAGCACGCTACCTTCTTTATTAAAACAACCATGCCCAAAAAAATGGCGATCATTACCAGAGTGGAAAGTCTTATCCACTTCATTATTGAGCAAGTTTACTTCAATACAAATTGTTGCGGGTCGACGGCCGTACATAATAGCTGAAGCTGGGTATAACGGATGTTGAGATACTCCATGCCCGCGAAAGCTTGAATGTGTAACATTGGCTTCTTTTGCTGTATCTCCGAACCATGATAAAGAGTAGGTATCTGTTTGAGAGCCCTGTGCACCAATTAAGACCTCATGTTTAACATTTGATTTTGCGTTGCTATTTTTATTACACGACATCAAGGTAGGCAATACTGGCAAAAAGCCCAGCGTCATTAAGGTCGAAAAGAGTTGTCGGCGCTTCTTACTAAAGTCAGTTTGTATACCTGATACTGGGTTATCTAATAGCTCTCTTTTACCTGACTTTTTCATAATGACTCAACAAACTTAATTAAAGCTATTCGTTTGTTTTTCTTAAGGCCTATAAATCGCTGTTTAGTTTCTTCGGCTTCTCCTCCATGCCATAGTATTGCCTCTTCCACGCTTCGAGCACGACCATCATGTAATAAGTTATTACTAGTATTTACTTTCGTCCCTAAGCCTACACCCCATAGTGGTGGAGTTCTCCACTCTCTTCCTGTTGCTAAGTAATCAGGACGACCATCAGCTAGCTCTTCTCCCATATCATGCAAAAGTAAGTCTGTGTACGGCCAGATTTTCTGGTTTGCCAAATGAGGAAACTCTTTAGAATCTTGTGTTGTATAACTTGGCGTGTGACATTGCTGGCAGCCTGTTTGATAAAACAGAGTACGGCCTTCTAATACTTCTTTGTTATTAGGATTACGCCTAAAAGGCACTCCAATATTTTTGATAA
>CAYTRF010000074.1:0-6507 GCA_964440065.1 uncultured Cocleimonas sp.
CAAAATATAAACCACACAAAGTACGTAATAAAGTCGTCTTGCCACTACCGTTGCGGCCTTCAATCATCATCAATTGATGAGATTCCAATTCAAAAGAGAGATTAGTGAATAACTCACGATCACCACGAGAGCATTGTAGGTTTTGGGCTTCTAGTTTCATCACAAGCAAGTGTATTATTAGATGTGTCTAGTAGCAATGATTCAGCTTAGAAACTTTTGTCATTATTTTGTTTGATATTAGATTTTCTTCTATGTTTCTTAATTCATCTGTGTCATGTTAACTTCAATAATGGGTAAAAATAAATGACTGAGCCAGAAAAATCACAGAAAAAAGGATGCCTTAAAACACTAGGTATTATGCTAGTAACTGTCTTTATTTCAGTCATTGCCACTGTTTTTGTTATTAACTATTACCTCTTCCCGAAGAAGCTTGATCCTGTCGAACTTAGTCAAAGAGAAGAATCAACGCTTAATCAAAAGCTTAAGCAGTTTGGTTTGCCTACCTTTAATAGCGATGAGAAAGTAGACAGTGTGAAAACGCTGGAACCTGAGGCTTATACAGAGGTTGGCGCTAAGCGTGAAGTCAGTTTTACTGAGAAAGAGCTGAATGCCATGCTGGCAAAGAATACTGATTTAGCCGATAAAGCGGCAATTGATCTTGCGGAGAATCTTGCCAGTGTGAAAATGATTATTCCTCTTGATCCTGATCTTCCTATCTTTGGTGGAAAAACGCTTAAAGTAAGTGCGGGTGCGGAACTTGCCTATGCTAATGGTAGGCCAATTGTAATCCTTAAGGGAGTTAAAGTTTGGGGTGTGCCACTGCCTAACTCTTGGCTAGGAAACCTAAAAAATGTCGATTTAGTTAAAGAATTCGGTGGAGATGAAGGCTTTTGGAAATCTTTTTCTGATGGTGTGGAGAATATTCATGTTGCTGAAGGTCGATTGGTAATTAAACTGAAAGAGTGATTAATAATCATTAATTATTAATGTAATATATACCCCATTACCTCCCCCTTACTTCTTTAACCCTTGAAGATTAAAATAAAGGAAAACATGAATTTCACTATTTTTAAAAGCATCACATTACTTGTTTTTATTAGCTTTTTTTCCTCTGGAGTAGGCGCTGCAGGGCTTCAAAATTATCTTCAAGGCTCTGAATCTACCGAGGTAGTTTCACAGACTTCACCATCTTCTACTACAACTGAAATTTCTCCAGTAGCTAGTAGCGGTATCCCCAGTGAACAATTTACTCGTGTTATTGAGCTTGTGGTTGCAGGTATCGTGGCATCGGCATTAATTCTTTCACTTCTTGTTTTATTTTTGGGGCGGTGGGTAGGTAATCGCGAGAAAAAGAAAATTAAAGAAATTCGTATAAAAGTTGAAGAAGAACAAGAGCACGTGACGGCTGCTGCCAGCACTATTAAAATTCAAGAGAAAGAATCGACGCAACTTGCGAAGCAGATGAGAAGCGAGGCTGAAGAACTATCCGATAAAAAAGGTAAAATAGAAAAATACGAGAACGATATTATAGAAACATCTGAACAGGTTTTTATTAAAAGTCAAAAGATTGATCAAGTGACTGAAAGGGTGAGTGATAGGTTTGAAGATATTCAAAACTACTGGGAAAAACAGCTAGGTGATACGGTTACCACTATCAAAGGGCTTCAAGGCAACCTTGATGATGGTTTTAAAAAGGTTGATGATGATATTGCAACAATGAAGCATCAAAAATTATTGTCGAAAGAACTACTTCAGGATTTTCTGAATCGTCACAATGAGCAAGGGATAATCATAGAAAAAAACACCAAGACATCTGAAGAAGTTAGTAAAAACTTAGACAAGACTTTAAAAGAGTCAAAGCAATTGATTAAGCTATTAAAACAACATCAAATCAAAGCTGAGAAGTCTTTACAGAACTTTAACAGTGAGTTAACGGTATATGAAGAGCAAGCCTATGAGCAGTTTGATTCTAGTTTTCAAGTGGCGGACCTTGCACGCCAAGAGTTAAGTGCCAATGTTGACGAAAGTCGTAAGCATATTGAAATGATGCGCAGACATGAAGAGAAAAGCCATTCTATAAATGCTCAAACCCAAAAGAACCTTGAGTCTCTTGATTTTTCTAAAATTGTGAAACTATCAAATACAATTGATTCAGCACAAGATATGTTTACTGATATGCGTAACAAGGTTGAGGAAACAAAATTGATGCTGGATGAGCTAAAAGATATTGAGACAGATACTCGCGAGACGGCTAGTCGTATTGAGATTTCAAGCAAAAAAACGGATAAAAATTCAAACAGTGAGAACTTACTTGAGCAAGAGAACTTTGCAGAAAATCTAGATGCTGAATACAAGATGGTGAGCGGTGATAATGCACCTATTTCATTCTTTAAGAAAATTAAGAAAAAGTAGTAGAAGTATTTAAGAGATAAAAAAAGTGAGCCATCCTTGGCTCCCAGCTGTTAATTTCCTTTAGAGCAAAAATGCCCAAGCCAATCCGTGGCCTCAGCTGGTGTGTCCTATGGTCTTAAAAATTTAATCATTCGAAAGTAAGTTTGGAGTCTTAGCATCCGATTTTGTTCGGGGTAGTTGTTGTAGCAACTGAAAAGAAATATAGCAATGCTTTTTGCTACTGAACACCACAAAGCTGTAAACGGCTAGTCACTCGCGACAGGAAGTTAAACGGCTAATTATTCAGGATGATTGAGCATCATCTATTTAACTGGATGGCGCATTATCCAATTGTAATTCCCACATATTCCAATAAGTACCCTTTTTCTCGATTAGCTCTTTGTGCGAGCCACGCTCTACTATCTTACCTGCATCCATGACCAGAATCATGTCGGCTTCAACCACTGTTGATAAACGATGAGCGATAATCAATGTGGTGGTGTCTGATGAAATCTCCCGTAAAGTTTTCTGTATGGCTTGTTCTGTAGCCGTATCTAATGAGGAAGTTGCCTCATCAAATAATAAAATAGGTGGTTTTTTCAAGATGGTTCGAGCAATTGCGACACGTTGTTTTTCACCCCCAGATAGTTTTAATCCGCGCTCCCCAACAATGCTATCCCAACCATCTGGTAAGGCTTCGATAAAGTCATAAATATGTGCCATTTTCGCGGCTTGCTTTACTTCCTCCTCGGTGGCATCTAAATTACCATACTGAATATTATAGAAAATACTCTCGTTAAAAAGTACCGTGTCTTGTGGGACGATACCGATGGTTTTGCGTAGGCTGTCTTGAGTAACCATTTTAATATCTTGCCCGTCAATTAAAACTCGACCTTTAACCACATCATAAAAACGAAATAACAGGCGCACCAAGGTAGATTTTCCGCCACCACTAAAACCAACCACAGCGACGGTTTTTCCTGCTTCAATCGTAAAATCGACATCGTGTAGAATGGGGCGTTTTTCATCGTATGAAAAATCAACGTGTTCGAAACGTACTTCGCCTTTTTTTATTTTTAGTTCTTTCGCACTGGGATAATCTTGAATTTCAGGCTCTTTATTAAGTAATTTGAATACCAAATCCATATCCGCTAGGGTATATTTTATTTGCCGATAAATAATACCTAATGCACCCAATGGAATAAATAATTGCAACATAAAGGCATTGACCATCACTAAATCACCCAAGCTCATGCTGCCATCAACAACGCCGTTTGCGGCAAAAAATAAAATAATGGTAACGCCAATAGCGATAATCACGCCCTGCCCAAAATTCAGTATTGACATGGTGGCCTGACTTTTGACGGCAACATCTTCCCATTGATTTAACAAACCATCGTAGCGGCTTTGTTCAAGTGGCTCGTTATTAAAGTATTTGACCGTTTCGTAGTTGATCAAACTATCAAAGGCATGCGTATTTGATTCAGAATCAAGGCGATTCATGGCGTGGCGATGCTCCATTCGCCACTCTGTTACTAATAAGGTAAAGCCAATATAAACTAGCACCGTGCCGAAAGTAACTGCCGTAAACACCCATGCATAATGGCTCAATAAAATAAGTGCGACCAGAGTGAACTCGACAATAATAGGCACCGTGCTAAAGACGAGAAAATTCATTAGTGTGCCGACTGAGCGCGTACCTCGTTCCAAGTCACGACTTATAGCACCTGTTTTTCTTTCTAAATGAAAACGTAAAGAGAGCTGATGCAAATGCCGTAATACACGCATCGAAAGTTGTCGCATAGCGTGATAGCGCACCCGCGCAAAAATGGTGTCTCTTAATTCATTAAATAAGGAGCCAAGTAATCGAAATGCACCATAAGCCAATAGTAATGAGACGGGCAAAATAAGCAGCTGAGCAGGTTTACCTTCAAAGCTATCAATAATGCCTTTTAACACCAAAGGCACAGATACATTCGCCCATTTGGATAGCACCAAACAAGCTAAGGCAAAAAGTGCTCGTCCTTTGTATTCTTTTAGATAAGGAAGTAGCTGTTTTAGGTTTTTAAAATCTTGGCGGTCGTTGTGAACATCTTCTTCACTATGAACTATATGCAATGGTTTTACCTAGATAGCGGTGTGAATTGCATTTAAACACAGAAAAAGTACACCCCCCCACTTTTCTTACATTTTTTGTAAAATGCAGCTAACTATTCGCTTCCTCATCAGGGCACAATTCAGAAATAGGGCCACAAATCAATTCATCGGGCTGATTAACAAGGGAGGTGTCTTTATTGGTGTAGTCAAGATGGTGTAAGAAGTGGCGGATACAGGCTAAACGGGCGCGCTTCTTATCATCTGTTTTTATCACTGTCCATGGTGCAACGGCGGTATCAGTATTAAAGAACATTGATTCGCGTGCTGCGGTGTAATCATCCCATTTATCCAGTGATTCGACATCAATTGGGCTAAGCTTCCACTGTTTAAGCAAATCATTCTTACGAGAATGAAAACGTCGTAGTTGTTCTTGCCTCGTTACCGAGAACCAATACTTAAAAAATATGGTTTCAGAATTAACCAACATGCGTTCAAACACAGGCGTTTGACGCATAAATTCTAAATGATCATGCTTGGAGCAAAAACCCATAACGATTTCAACGCCCGCGCGGTTATACCAAGAGCGGTCAAATAAAATCATCTCACCTTTGGTGGGTAAGTGATTAACATATCTTTGAAAGTACCACTCGCCTCGCTCTCTTTCTGTGGGTTTTTCCAAAGCGACAACTCGTGCAGAACGAGGGTTTAAGTGCTCGGTAAACCGCTTTATAGTTCCACCTTTTCCAGCTGCATCTCGGCCTTCGAAGATAGTAACGATTTTTTTATTATCTGTTTTTAACCATTTCTGGACTTTTAATAACTCTATTTGCAATAAGCTTTTTTCACGTTCGTATTCAGATGTTTTCATTTTTACAGAGTAAGGATAATCACCTGCGGCATAACTGATTTCTAATAAATCTTTAGCTTTAGTGGGCTCTTTAGCGTTCATCACTTTTTCAGAGTTTGTTAGATCAACTAACATTTTTTTGGCTTGCTGTGCGGTGATAGTTTTTTTAGGAACAGTTTTCGGCGTTGGCATAATACCTCCAGTAATTTATATATACGAGTTAACTTATAGCACATTGCAAATAATTATTTGCTGCAACCCTATAAATATATACCTGTAATTGTCAATTCTGTATGATTTGTATCAAGTTAAGATAACAGTACCTCAATTAATCATGGCAGAAAGAATTCAAAAATTATTATCAAGAGCAGGTTACGGTTCCCGTCGCGAAATTGAACGCTGGGTAAAAGCGGGAGAAATTAGCGTCAATGGTGCTGTTGCTACAACTGGGCAAGCTATTGATGAAACCGACAAGGTTGTTTTACGCGGTCAGGTTTTAAAATTATCAGCTAAATTAAAGGCCAGGCCACAGGTGCTTTTGTACCATAAAAAAGTAGGCGAAGTATCAACTCGAAATGATCCTGAGGGTCGCCCAACTGTTTTTGATAACTTACCAAAACTCAGTAGTGGTCGCTGGATTCAAGTCGGACGACTCGATATCAACACTGATGGCTTACTTTTGTTCACTACCGATGGCGAATTGGCTAATCGATTAATGCACCCTTCTTATGAAGTTGAGCGTGAATATGCCGTGCGTGTGCTGGGCAATGTTACTGACAAAATTATAGAAAATCTTGAGCAAGGTGTGCAGCTAGAAGATGGAGAGGCGAAATTTACGCGAATTAGGTTTGAAGGTGGTGAAGGTGCTAATAAATGGTATCACGTTGCATTAAAAGAAGGTCGGAATCGTGAAGTGAGAAGGCTTTGGGAGTCACAAGATTTAACGGTTAGTCGACTTAGACGGATTAGCTATGGCGGTGTTGAACTTAAGCGCTCTTTACAAAGCGGAATGTTTGAAAATATGGATATCCGCGCGCAACGTAAGCTGTATGAAAAAGTTGGCATGGAATTGGATGAGGAAAACTTTCTTTCTAAAAGTGATTATAAAAATCGCAATGCTCGAAATGCTAAATTTAAATATGGGCAGAAGCATGGAAAATCTAAGAATGCCG
>CAYTRF010000075.1:0-6415 GCA_964440065.1 uncultured Cocleimonas sp.
TTCTAAAAGTACTACTGAAATCTTAACCAAGAACATTGCATTGTACGCAATTGCATGTACAGCTTATCTCGTGATTGGTTATGAGATAATGTATGACGGAGGCACGTTCTTATCAGGCATTGCTTTAGACGGTGCAAAAGATGCTGATAGCATGGTTGCTACTGTACTCAAGGAATCTGCAGAAGCCAAGTTTGATGGCGGTGCTGTTTACTCAAACGCCGCTGACTTCTTCTTCCAAGTGGTTTTCGTTGCTACGGCAATGTCTATCGTTTCGGGTGCAGTTGCTGAGCGTATGAAGCTTTGGGCATTTTTAGTGTTTGCGGTTGTTATGACAGCATTTATCTATCCAATGCAAGGTTCTTGGACATGGGGCGGTCAGTCAGTATTTGGTTTATTCTCTCTGGGTGATGACTTTGGCTTTTCTGACTTTGCAGGTTCAGGCATTGTACACATGGCAGGTGCTTCAGCTGCATTAGCGGGTGTATTATTACTTGGTGCTCGTAAAGGAAAATACGGCAAAGACGGTAAGATCAATCCAATTCAAGGTGCAAACCTACCAATGGCGACACTCGGTACATTCATTCTTTGGATGGGCTGGTTCGGCTTTAACGGTGGTTCTGTTCTTAAACTTGGTGACATCGCTAACTCAAATACAGTAGCAATGGTATTTTTAAATACCAACGCAGCCGCAGCTGGTGGCGTAATCGTTGCCTTAATCGTTGCACGTTTGATGTTTGGTAAGGCTGACTTAACAATGATACTTAACGGTGCATTAGCAGGCCTAGTCGCTATCACGGCTGAGCCTTCTACCCCAACGCCATTACAAGCATTAATTATTGGTGGTATCGGTGGATTGATCGTTGTCTTCTCTATCCTTGCACTAGATAAAATGAGAATTGATGATCCAGTTGGCGCTATCTCTGTACACGGCGTGGTTGGGTTCTTCGGTGTAATGGTTGTTCCTTGGACCAACACAGGCGCAACGCTACTAGGTCAATTTGTAGGTGCTGCTACCATCTTTATCTGGGTATTCTTTGCCTCACTCATTGTTTGGTTCATTATAAAAATGATCATGGGTATCAGAGTATCTGAAGAAGAAGAGTACGAAGGTGTTGATATTGGTGAGTGTGGTATGGAAGCATACCCTGAGTTTACAACTACCAAGTAAACCGCTTATTAAATAGCACAAAAAAAAGGGAGCCTCGGCTCTCTTTTTTTGTTCCAACATTTTATAATTTTTTTCAATGAGCTTTTATTTCCAAAATGGGCAAGCTCATTATGATACCGCCCGCCCTAATTATTGCGCTTAGCATCCACCACATGAGGTATTTGAGCAATTTTCTCCAGTACTTCATATAACTGCACTGTATTTTCAATTTGAATAGAAATATCCAAGAGTGAAATCAAATCGGTTTTACCACGCTTTGTGCCAATATTGACCACATTAATTTGATCTTTTGCTAAGACTAAAGCCACATCACTAATTAAACCGGGTTTATTAAACCCAATGACTTGAATATCTACCGTATAGGCAGTAGTTTCAGTTCCCCAGCTCGCTTCTGCTAAACGTAAAGATTTATCAGGGCCTAGGTTATTCTCATCAATATTGGGGCAATCTTGACGGTGAATTGTAATACCGCGACCAACAGTAATGTAACCAATAATGCTATCGCCTGGTACAGGTTTACAACAATTGGCAATTTCTACCAATAAATTGCTAACACCTTGAATTTGTATGCCACGATCATCGTGTTTCTCTTTTACACTTATTTTACGGAATTTAACTTCTTCTTTTTTGGGTACTTCTAGGGTGCTTGTTAATTGTGTGATACTAATATCGCCACGACCTAAAGCGATTAAAAACTCTTTTTCAGTTTGCTGGCGGAATCGTTTTAACAACGGTTTAAAATCAATTTTCTTTAAGTTTAAGCGATGCTTTTCCTGCTCAATAATATCCAAGCCATCTTGTCTATTTTTGCCGTGATCTTGTTGACGAAACCAGTGACGAATCTTACTACGTGAGCTTGAAGAGCCAATGTAACCAAGCGATGGATTGAGCCATTTACGCTTTGGCTGTTCCGTTTTTTGGGTGATGATTTCAACTTGATCACCATTATTCAATTTTCTATCTAGCGACACAATAACACCATTGACCATTGCACCGGTGCAGCGATGACCTACGCTAGTATGAATTGCATAGGCAAAATCAAGCGGGGTAGAGCCTTTGGACAAGTCTAAAATATCGCCCTGAGGTGTTAGTACAAATACGCGATCAGGGAAAATCTCTGCACGAAAATCTTCAAGTAATTCAGTGTCGTTTTCATCGCCGTCTAAAAGCCTACGTAATGAGCCTACTACTTTCTCCATAGCCGCATCTTGACCGCCACCTTCTTTATATCGCCAGTGAGCTGCAACACCTAATTCAGCAAAATCATTCATTTCCTGAGTACGAATTTGGATTTCCACATAACGCCCCTTAGGGCCGATCACGACGGTGTGCAAGGACTGATAACCGTTCGGTTTATTGTTCGCGATATAATCATCCAACTCAGCGGGTACGTGTTTCCACTTTTCATGGACAACACCAAGGGTGGCATAACAGGTTTTAACATCGTTAACAATAATACGTACGGCGCGTAAATCGTAGAGTTGATCTATCGACAACTCTTTGCGATTCATTTTTTTCCAGATGCTATAAATATGCTTGGGACGACCAAAAACTTCGGCTTTTATATCTTCATCTTGGAGTAGTTTTTGAAGGTTATTGGTAAATGTCTCAACGTAAGCTTCGCGTTCAAGTCGTTTGGTCGCTAATGATTTTGCAATTTTTTTGTAGGTAATCGGCTCTAAGTAACGAAAGGCGAGGTCTTCCATTTCCCACTTCACTTGGCTCACACCAAGGCGGTTTGCCAATGGTGCGTAGATATCCATCGTCTCTTGGGCGACAAGGCGCTTTTCATGCAAATCCGCATTTGAAAGCAGGCGTAGATGCTGTAAGCGCCATGCAAGATGTATCAATACCGCACGCACATCATCAACCATGGCTAATAACATACGTCTTAGACGTTCCGCTTGTTCAGGCTCAGAACTTTCGCTGGTCGATTTAAAATTATGTAGCCAGCGCATGTTTTTAACCAGTAAACCAATCGTGCTACTAAACTTATCGGCAATCTCCTCTACTGTGTAGGTATCCGATAGACGTACATCGCTGAGTATTGTCGCAATTAAAGTGACCTGATCTACTTGAAGGTTTCGTAACGTATCGGCAATATCCAAACTTAGTGGTACGTGGCTATCTCGATCAACCGAAGCCACATTCAACATTAAATCAAGCGCTTCTGCCAATTGAGATTGATCGGCATCGTTATCCGTTATCCACAATCGTTCTATCCATTCTTCACGGCTACGTTCCGATGTATCACTTAATTGACTGTGTTGCATGGCTTTTCCCGTATGAAATGGAGAATAAGTACTTATTAACAGTAATAAGTACACCCCCCCACTTTTCCTTGTTTTTTTACCCAACGAATTTGTATCCGCTTGTGTTTATTATCGCCTTATAGCTTTACTTAATTATCTCACAATTGACTAATTTTGTCCTGTAACTGGTTTAAGTGTTGAATAACGGCCGTTGGTGTTTTTCCGCCTGGCCACTCTTTGAGACTAGGGTTAAACCAAATTGCATGTAGACCAGCACCATGTGCACCAAGCACATCGCGTTTAGGGTCATCACCTACATAAACGGTTTCATGGCTTTGTACAGATGCCAATTTTAACGCTTGATGAAAAATATCTTGATGCGGTTTTGAGATACCTGCTTGCTCAGATGACAAACTAAAATCAAAAAGATGACCTACACCGATATGATTGACATCGGCATTACCGTTACTAATAACACCTAATGAGTAATGTTGGGACAGCTCTTCTAAAATATCCAATGTTTTATCAAAAAACGTCACTTCATTTCTAGCCAACCAAAACACTTCAAAACCCGAGTCGATATAACTCGCATCAGATAATCCAATTTCAATGGCTAAATCCCTCATCCAACTTTTTCGGAGAAAGGTGAGATCATGTAGGTTCTCTTGCTGCTTTTCCATATAGGCGATGCGATGTTGGATTAATGCTGACGCACTGTATTTATCAGTAATCTTTGGGTAGTATGATTCTAGCCAATCATAGAACTTTTGTTCGGCGCGCAAAATAACGGGGTGACATTCCCAGAGAGTGTCATCAAGATCAAAGGCGATACATTTTATTGTCATGGGTTTTTAGAGGTTTCCAAGGTCAATATGTTAAAAGTTAAGTTCGTTATTATCTATTGCTTGTTAATTTTTTCCAGTCATTTTGTTGATGCAAAAACATTGGTGCTCGTTCATGGTTTTATGTCTGAGGGAATGGATTGGAGATCATCTGGTTTCACTAAGCCGATACAAGCTGCGGGTTATAAAGATGGTGGGAATTACACGTTTAATAATTGGGGAATGGTAGTACCTCACTCACAAGCAGTGGCTTTAACGGATAACGTTTTTTATACCCTTAATTTACCCTCAACAACTAATTTGCAAACCCAAGAAGGAATTTTAGAGCAGTATTTACTCCATTTGTATTTACAACGCCTTGAGCCAATAACCTTATTAGGTCACTCTGCTGGCGGCTTGATAGCAAGACTTTATCTTCTTAACCCCAACCGAGTACCAATCAATGGGCTCATTACCATCGCATCTCCACACCTAGGAACACCCGTGGCACATGCTGCCTATTTGGCAGGTAATTCTCCAATAGGCATGATGGCTAGCATGGTGGGCGGAGGAACCTTACAAGATTCACGCGGTCTTTTTTCTGATTTAAAAGAAGAAAAATCGAACAAATTTTTATATTGGATGAATCATCAACATTATCCAGATATTCACTATGCCTCTATCATTCGTCAAAACCAAAGTATTTCACCGAAAAAATTTGATTTTGTTGTGCCTGCAAAAAGTCAAAATATGAATAATGTGTGGGGGCTTAAAGGTCGTTCGGGCGTAGTTTTGAGTAAAAGTAATCATGCTCTAAGTGTAAAAGATGGGATGATAACCGCTAAAATTTTGCAGCATATTCGATAAGTTACGCATCAAAAAGATTAGAACTTTGATAAATACCTTAAATTCCCTTACAATTTAGAATCTCCGCAAATACCACCTGAGGAGAATGGTTGCGTATAAGAGAGTTTTATAAGCTTTCTCAGTGCTTATTGGAGGATAACACTGGCTGTATTACTAGGCATAGCTCTAGTTAAACCAGCTTGTAACCACATTCACCCCGAGCCTTGTCTCGGGGTTTTTATTTCTTGTTCATCTTGAATTCAAGTTTCTATGATACAATCGACCGTTATTAGAACAATTTTACGTGCTTGCTAGCATCATTTAAAACAAAATAAGAATATCGCTTAGCAATAATTAATTTAAGGGGATTCTAGTTAATCTCCAAAACAAAAATAAAAATTAGCTTATGTCATCTATTAAACTTTTTGGGCACGACCCTTTGGTCGTTACAATACCAGTATCAATACTATTTCATGCGGGTGTTTACGCTATGGGCTTTGGCTTGCCTGACTACCCAAAAGCACCTAAGGCACCAACCTTTGATGTCACGATGGTAATGGCGCAAGACACTAAAGCACCTAAAAATGCAGACTTTATTGCCAATGCCAATCAAATAGGCAGTGGAAGTATAGAAAAAAAGAGCCGTTTAAAAAGCCCCTTTGCTGCTGATATAACGAATCAAGAAACGGGTGATGAATTATTTACATCTGAAAAAAACATTGCAAAGATTGTTCCAAAGCTTGAGCCTGAAATACTAACGACAAAAGGTAAAACCAACAAAAGAGTTGAAAAACTACCTGAAGAACAAGCAGAAGAACAAACTGTTGAAACTACCACTGATAATTCTGAAAAAACCAGAGAAATTAGCAAATTAATGGCCGAGATGAGTCAAGCAGAAGAGCGTTATGCTAAGCGTCCACGGATTCGATTCATTGATTCATTAAGCGCTAAAGGAACGGTTGAAGCGGAATACATTCATAAGTGGTCTAAAAAACTAGAGCGCATTGGTAATATTAACTTTCCTAAAAAGGCGCTAGCATTGAGTTTAAGTGGTACACTTATCTTAAATGCAACCTTAGATCGAATGGGGCGGGTGGTTGAAATTGAAATTTCAGTTTCTTCAGGATCAAAAGTACTTGATAAGGCGGCTGTTAAAATTGTTAAACTCGCATCACCGTATGAGCCTTTACCAAAGAAAATTCGCAAAAAATATGATCGATTAAATATTACTAGAACAATAATCTTTCATAGAGAAAACAATGGCAAAGCAACGTTTTATTCAAAGTAATAGATATTGGGTGCCAATATGGATGGCAAAAAAACAAACA
>CAYTRF010000076.1:0-6393 GCA_964440065.1 uncultured Cocleimonas sp.
CAGCGCCAAACCGACTGTTCCATAACGTGTATATTGAGTGATTTTACGCTTACCCGACTCACCTTCTTTCTTCAACTGCTGTAAAGACGGTATAACATGGGTCATAAGTTGAACAATAATAGATGCCGATATGTAAGGCATAATACCAAGAGCAAAAACACTTAAGCGTTCCAATGCTCCACCGGAAAACATATTAAAAACACCCAGTATAGTTCCCGTATTCTGATCAAAAAACTGTTGTAGGGCCGCCGGATTTACACCAGGAATAGGAACAAATGTACCAATTCTGTATACAATCAAAGCGAAAAAAACAAAGGCAAGCCTTTGTTTAATTTCTGCAATATTACTCATTCCTGAGAGCATGCTTGTAGCGTTTTTTGATGCCACTTTAGTAAATACCCCTATTAGTCTTCGACTTTTCCGCCAGCAGCTTCTATCGCTGCCTTTGCGCCTTTTGTAACCTTAATACCTTTCAAAGTTACAGCTTTATCAATCGAACCAGATAACATTACTTTTACAAATAAAGTACCTTTAGTTATTAAGTTAGTAGCTTTAAGCGCTTCAATATCAATAACATCGGATTCGACAAGAGCAAGTTCATGCATTCTAATCTCTGATGAAACTCTTCCAACACGAGAACTAAAACCAACTTTTGGTAATCGTCTTTGCAAAGGCATTTGACCGCCTTCAAAGCCAACTTTATTAAAACCACCAGAACGCGACTTCTGACCTTTATGGCCACGCGCACATGTCTTACCCCACCCACATCCGATGCCACGTCCAACGCGTTTACGATTGCCACGACTGCCATCAGCAGGTGATAGAGAATTTAATTTCATTGCTGTATCAGACATTTTTATACTTCCTCAACCTGTAACATATAAGAAATTTTATTAATCATTCCTCTGTTTTCAGGTGTGTCATTAACGATAACTGGATTATGCATTTTACGTAACCCTAAACCACGAGCACAAGATTTATGGGCTTTTAGACGACCATTCATACTACGAACAATAGTCAATTTTACTTGTTTCTGAGCAACCATAATTAACCTCTGATCTCTTCTACGGTTTTACCACGTTTAGCTGCAATTAGTTCAGGCGAGTTCATTTCTGCAAGACCTTTAATTGTTGCGCGTACTACGTTTATGGGATTTCTTGAGCCTACACATTTAGCCAAAACGTTTTTAACGCCAACTACTTCAAATACAGCTCTCATAGCACCGCCAGCAATGATACCTGTTCCATCAGATGCGGGTTTCATAAACACATGTGCCGCGCCATGATGTGCATTAATCTCATATTGTAAAGTATCATCGACCAATGCTACATTGACTATATTTTTGCGTGCTTTCTCCATTGCTTTTTGTATCGCTACTGGAACTTCCTTAGCTTTACCGTATCCGAATCCAATTCGACCATTACCGTCACCTACAACAGCAAGTGCTGTAAAACCAAACACACGTCCACCCTTTACAACTTTAGCAACACGATTAACATGCACTAATTTCTCTTGTAGGCCGTCTGTTGCCTTTTCTGTATTATCTGCTCTAGCCATCTTTAATAACCTTTAGAACTGTAAGCCCGCTTCACGCGCAGCTTCTGCCAACGCCTTTACACGACCATGATATTTAAAACCGGAACGATCGAAAGCTACGGAGTCAATCCCTTTCTTTTTTGCTCGTTCAGCTACTAATTTTCCAACAGCTGTAGCGGCATCTGTATTACCTGTATAACCCAAATCATCACGCATTAACTTTTCAACCGTAGATGCAGAAGCAAGAACTGTATTATCCTCACCAGAAATTATTTGTGCATAAATGTGACGTGAACTACGATACACTGACAGGCGATTTACACCCATTTCACGCATTTTCATCCTAGTGCGTTTACCACGACGAATTCTTGCTAATCTTTTGTTCATTTTAAAAATGCCTTCTTCTAGTACTTAGGTTTTCTTAGCTTCTTTACGGACTATATGCTCACCTGCATACTTAACACCTTTCCCTTTATAGGGCTCTGGTGGTCTATAAGATCTAATTTCTGCAGCAGTTTGACCTATAACTTGCTTGTCAATTCCACGTAGTATAATTTCGGTTTGACTTGGGGTTTCACACGTTACGCCCTCAGGAATATCATGGACAACAGGATGCGAAAAACCCAAAGTAAGATTTAGCTTATTACCTTGTGCTTGTGCTCTATAACCAACACCGACAAGTTCTAGCTTCTTTTCGAAGCCAGTGCTTACGCCAGTCACCATATTATTGGTAATAGCTCGCATAGTACCCGCCATGGCCCATCCATTCTTATCACTCTCACTTCTTGGCTTAACAAGCAACGCATTATCTTGTAGTGAAATTTCAACCGAATTATGAATGGTATAATCAAAGGAGCCTTTACTCCCTTTAATATTCATCTCTTGTCCATTGATTTTAGCTTCTACACCAGAAGGTAATTCAATGGGCATTTTTGCAATTCTAGACATATCTATAAACCTAATTATTCAACGATGCAAAGAACTTCACCACCATGACCTTCAGCACGTGCAGAGCGATCACTCATAACACCTTTTGAAGTTGACACGATAGCAACACCTAGACCTGACATAACATTTGGTAAATCATTTTTACCTTTAAATATCCTTAGCCCAGGTCTACTAATTCTCTTTAGTGTATTTATTACAGGCTTTCCCTGGTAATACTTAAGAGTTACGGATGTAACAGGTTTTGCATCACCAGTTGATGTTTCAAAGCCAGCTATATAACCTTCACTTTTTAAAACTTCTAAAATAGAAGTTTTTTTACTTGATGCACTAAAGTCAACACTAGCTTTATTAGCGTGTTGGCCATTACGAATACGGGTTAGCATATCTGCTATTGGATCACTCATGCTCATAATATGTACTCCTTACCAGCTTGCCTTAGTTAAGCCTGGAAGATCTCCTTCCATGGCCGACTCTCTTAATTTATTTCTACAAAGACCAAATTTACGGTAAACGCCATGAGGTCTTCCTGTAATAACGCAACGATTACGTTGGCGAACTTTAGAGCTATTTCGTGGGAGCTTTTGAAGCGAATCCGTTGCTGCCATTACCTGCTCGAAACTACTATTTGGAGAACGAATTATCTCTTTAAGCTCAGCTCTTTTCTTTGCATATTTTGCAACTAACTTAGTGCGTTTTGCTTCACGAGCAATCATAGATTTCTTAGCCATAACTAAATCGTCCTAGTTTTGTTTCTTAAAAGGGAAGTTAAACGCTTCAAGTAATGCTTTTGCTTCCTCATCATTTTTTGCTGTTGTTGTGATAGCTATATCAAGACCACGTAATTTATCAATTTTATCGTAGTCAATTTCAGGGAAAATAATTTGCTCAGTAAATCCCATACTGTAGTTACCATTACCATCAAATGAGTGTGGATTAAGACCACGAAAATCTCTAACACGAGGTATTGAAATATGAATAAGTCTATCTAAAAATTCATACATTTGTTCACGTCTTAAATTAACCTTACAACCAATAGGCCAATTATCACGGATTTTAAATCCTGCAATAGATTTACGCGAAATAGTTACAACAGGTTTCTGACCTCCGATTTTCGTCATATCTGAAACTGCATGTTCAATAACTTTTTTATCACCAACAGCATCACCTAAACCCATATTCAATGAGATCATTGTGATTTTTGGCACTTCCATAATATTTTTATAAGAAAATTTATCCATTAACTCTTTCGTAACAGTATCTTTATAAAAATTTTGTAATCTAGACATCGATATACCTTTAATTCGTCTTATTAATATCAAACAAACTGACTTTAACTTACGACTTCACCATTTGACTTGAAATAGCGAACTTTTTTTCCGTCTTCAAGTATTTTAAAACCCACACGATCTGCTTTATCAGTAGCAGGATTGAGTAACATCACATTTGACGCATTGATAGGCATTTCTTTCTCAATAATTCCACCTGAAATACCAGCATTAGGGTTACCTTTTTGGTGTTTTTTTGCAATATTCACACCTTGAATTAGTAACTTCCCATTTGCTAAAACTTGAGTAATACTTCCTCGGCGACCTTTATCTTTACCAACAATTACTACAACTTGATCATTTTTTAAAATCTTATTCATGGACATCAACCTTATAAAACTTCTGGAGCTAACGAGATTATCTTCATGAAGTTTTTGTCACGTAGCTCACGTGTGACAGGCCCAAAGATACGAGTTCCGATTGGCTCAAGTTTAGTGTTAAGCAAAACTGCAGAATTAGTATCAAAACGTATAGCCGACCCATCTTTACGACGAACGCCTTTTGCGGTTCTAACAACTACTGCTGTATAAACATCACCTTTTTTAACTTTTCCACGAGGAATAGCTTCTTTTATACTGACTTTTATAATATCGCCAATACCTGCATAACGTCGATGTGAGCCACCAAGAACTTTAATACATTGCACTCGGCGAGCACCACTATTGTCCGCTATATTTAATTGTGTTTGCATCTGAATCATGTTTTATACCAATATTCTAGCTATCAACACGTCTTAAGACGCACTTTTTTCTACAACTGCAAGCAATGTCCAGCTTTTAGTTTTAGACATCGGACGACACTCTTGAATTTTAACAGTGTCGCCTATTTTGCACTCGTTATTAGCATCATGTGCATGATACTTAGTAGAACGACGTATAAACTTTCCATACAATGGATGTTTAACTTTACGCTCGCCTTTAACAACGATGGTCTTATCCATTTTATTGCTAACAACTTTTCCCGTAATGCTACGTTCAACTTTTGCTTTTTGATCGGACATCTTAGTTACCTGCACCTGTTGACTGCATCTCATTCATAATTGTTTTAATACGAGCAATCTTACGTCTTACTGCTTTCATATCAGACGGACGATTTAACTGCCCTGTTGTTTGCTGCATACGCAAAACAAACTGCTCTTTTAAACTTTCCATAAGTTCAGACGACAATTCATCTGAACTTTTTTGGCGTAATTCATTAATTTTCATCACATCACCTGTCTAGTGACAAACACTGTTTTTATCGGTAATTTGGCAGCTGCCAAAGCAAACGCTTCACGCGCTAAAGCCTCAGTAACTCCTTCCATTTCATACAAAACACGGCCTGGCTGTATTTGACAAACCCAGTACTCAACATTACCCTTACCTTTACCCATTCTTACTTCCAATGGCTTACTGGTAATTGGTTTATCTGGAAAGACACGGATCCATATTTTTCCGCCACGTTTAATATGACGAGTCATAGCACGACGCGCTGCTTCAATCTGCCTAGCAGTTAAGCGACCGCGACCAATAGCCTTAAGGCCATACTCACCGAAACTTACCTTACTACCGACAGTCGCAAGACCTCTATTTCTGCCTTTAAACTGCTTACGGAATTTTGTTCTTTTAGGCTGTAACATCTCAGACCTCTATCTCTTATTCTTAGCGTTACTTTTGGTCGACTTTGATATTTTTTGTTCCAAATCAAAAACATCACCCTTATATATCCATACCTTGATACCAATAACGCCGTAAGTTGTATGCGCTTTTGCTGTAGAGTAATCTATATCGGCACGCAATGTATGCAATGGAACTCTTCCCTCACGATACCATTCCGTACGTGCTATCTCTGCACCATTCAAACGACCACCACAACTAATCTTAATACCTAAGGCACCTAGACGCATCGCATTACCTACTGCTCGCTTCATTGCGCGGCGGAACATAATACGTCTTTCTAGCTGACTTGCAATACCTTCTGCAACTAATTTCGCATCTAACTCAGGTTTACGAATTTCTTCGATATTAACCTTCACATTATTAGGGTGTAAACCCATCATTTTTGCAGTTTCAGCTCGAAGACGTTCAATATCCTCACCTTTCTTACCGATAACCACACCAGGACGCGCCGTATGAATAGTCACAAATGCTGACTTTGCTGGACGCTCAATTTGAATACGACTAACTGATGCATTCTTAAGCTTTTTCTCTATAAACGATCTAACTTCTAGATCCTTATGGAGAAACGCCGCATAATCTCTACCTTCTGCGTACCACTTAGAACGCCAATCAGATGCAATTCCTAAACGAAAACCTACTGGATGTATCTTCTGACCCATTATTTAAACCTCACCATCACCAACGGTAAGAGTAATATGACTCGTCCGTTTAAGAATTCGATTAGCACGTCCTTTTGCACGTGGGCGAAGACGCTTCATTGTAGGAGCTTGATCTACCATTACTCTTGTAACAGAAAGATCATCTATATCAGCACCTTCGTTATGTTCTGCATTTGCAATCGCAGAATCTAAAATCTTTTTTATGATCGCAGCCGCTTTCTTCTGACTGAACGTCAATATTTCTAGCGCGCTATCAACTGGCATACC
>CAYTRF010000077.1:0-6370 GCA_964440065.1 uncultured Cocleimonas sp.
ATAAAATATCGATTTTATATCTTCAACAATAAGATAAAATACTGGGATTAAAACTAAGGTCAACAGGGTCGCAAATAATATTCCAAAACCTAAAGAAACAGCCATAGGAATTAGAAATTGCGCTTGAGTGCTCTTATCTAATAGCAAAGGAGTCAGACCAGCAAAAGTCGTTAATGATGTTAACAATATAGGTCGGAAGCGTTTTCCACCTGCAAACCGAATTGCTTTTTCTACTGTCATACCTTCTTTAATCCGCTTATTGGTATAATCCACTAACACCAAAGAATCATTTACTACTACACCAATCAAGGCCAATACACCCATAGCACTACTGATGCTCAAGTTTATCCCCATAATCGAATGCCCTAAAATTGCACCAATAACACTAAAGGGGATCACACTCATAACCATCAGCGGTTGAGTATAGGAGCCAAAGGGAATCGCTAATAAAATATAGATAGCCAGCAATGCAATCATAAACCCGAACAGTAAGCTTTTACCAAACTTCTTTTGTTCACGCTGCTCCCCTTCCATATCCGCACTGACACTTGGATAATCTTTTAGTATCTCAGGTAACCATTCTTTTAAATCCCCAGCAACTTTGTTTGCGTCAATTTTTTCTTTATTCAAATCTGCCGTGATGTTAATAATTTTTTGCCTATCAACGCGCGATATGGTTGCTGAACCACGCCCAATTTTTAATTCTGCCACTTCAGATAAAGGCACATTTGAACCAGTAGGAGTCACTATTCTTAAATTTTGCAAATCAGAAAAAGAGAGTCGCTCGCTTTGCGGAAGTCGTACCATGACCTTAACTTCTGATTGATTACGTTGAATGCGTTGCGCCTCACTACCATAAATTGCATGCCTTACTTGAGTACCAACACTTCGAATATTTAAACCTAGCTGTTCAGCTTCAGGTCGAATATGAATTTGCACCTCATCTTTACCCCCTTCAAAGCTGGTTTTGATGTTAAACAGACCCTCATATTCACTCAACTTATCCTTCACTATTAACGATAACAGCTTGAGTTCTTCAACATTACTGCCTTGTAATTGAACATTTACAGGTTCACCTCCCCGACCAAATTCAGCAAAAAAACTTAATTCCTTTACACCAGGTATTGGCCCAATATTTTTTCGCCACTCATTCACGATGTCTTTAGAACTAATTTCTAGGGTACGTTCCTCAGGCGGGCGCAACTCAAAAGTCACTAAACCTAAACTTGAAACTCCACTGCTATTAGCTCTAGGGCGTAAACTGTTGCTACCAACAGTCGTTAAAATATGTTGAATAAGTGGTGTACCATCAGGTTCAACATATTTTAGTTGTAGCTGTTCTGCCATTAGCGTTATACGATTAATATGCTTTTCAGTCGTTTCAATCGCGGTACCTTCTGGCATCGTTAAAATCGCAGTAACAATCTCACTTTCAATGGCAGGAAAAAAGGTAAATTTAAAACGACCACTCGTTACCAGCGCAACCAAAATAATTAACACGGATATAAAAACAACCAAGGTTAGGTAGCGCCAATTTAAAGCCACATTGAGAAACGGACGGTATATTTTTTCGATAAAACGCTCTAAACCTCGGGAGATACCTTGCTGAAAGCGCCCAAAAAAACCCACATTTTTGCGAATTTTCATATGTTGTAAATGCGATGGAAGCACTAACTTTGACTCTATTAATGAGAACAGCAGAACAGGAATAACCACTAATGGAATTTGTGAGAATATATCCCCTCGACGACCTTCAATCATCAATAGAGGCAGAAAAGCAGCCACGGTAGTTAACACACCAAAGGTAACAGGAACTGCAATTTCATTAGTGCCTTCAATCGCAGCTCGAACGCCATCACCATGCTTTTGAAGATGTGAGTAAACATTCTCACCCGTCACAATGGCATCATCCACCACAATCCCTAAGACCAAAATAAAACCAAACATACTGACAAGGTTTAAGGTCGTATCCAGTTGTGGCATTAGCGCCAAAGCACCTAGAAAACTGATAGGAATACCAATGCTAACCCAAAAGGCTAAATCGGGGCGCAAGAACAATGCTAATAGTAATAACACTAATGCAATACCTTGAACCAAACTGTAGGTAAGCGTGTTTAAACGTGACTTAACCACCTTAGAGCTATCCAGCCAATAGCTTAAAGACAAACCTGATGGTAAGGTTTTAACTCGCTCTTTTATATAGTCTTTTACAATACCTGCAAGTTTAATAGCATTTTGATCCCCCACCCTTGCTACATTAATAAAAGAAGCATGTTTTTTATCAAAACGGCTATATAAAGGGTCTTCATTAAAACCATCATTAATCTCGGCAATATCCCCTAATCGTATCCGTGTACCATCTTTACGGCTGATAATATTGATATTATAAAAATCATTCTTGCGGTACGCCTGCCCTAATGCCCTCACTAAAATATCGCCCGATTCAGTTTTTATACTGCCCCCAGGAATATCCCTTGAAGCATTTCGAATAACAGAAGCAACATCATCCAGTGTTAAGCCGTATTGCCTAAGCACCAGTTCAGAGATATTGATACTGATCTCCCAAGGGCGCACACCCCCCATAGTAACCTGAGTCACGCCTTCTAATGCTCGGATTTCATCGCGTATTTTTTCAGTATTCTCACGTAGGACAACATCATCTTCACGATCTTGCACTATCACAACAGTTATTACATCTCGCAGTCGAATCAGTTGCTCAACTACAGGGCGTTCAGCCCCTTCAGGAAAAGCGCTAATACTATCCACTCGTGATTTAATCTCATTGAGTAAGGTGGTGGTATTATATTGTTTGCGAATTTCTGCTCTGACTAATGAACGTCCTTCAGCTGAAGTACTATAGAGCCTCTCAATTCCTGGAATATCAGCGATAGCATCTTCTATACGAATAGAGATTCCTTGTTCCACTTCGCTGGGCGTTGCTCCAGAGTAAACAACGGTGACGTTGACCACATCCATCTCAAAAGCGGGAAACGTCTCTAATGGAATTTTCTTAAATAAAGAGTGAAGCCCAAAAGCAATAATAGCGAGCATCAATATATTGGCCGCAACAGGGTTTTTTATGAACCAAGTAATCATTCCTTTCATGATTGCATTACTTTTCAGTTGTCTTAGTTTGTGATTTTTCTAGTTTTTCTTCTGCTCGAAGCGAGTTTTTCTCTTTCTGTTCATCGACAGTGACAGCTTTCATGCCCGTTATAGCTTGACTCAAGGGGGTAACAATGAGCTTCTTCCCCTCTATATTTTCATCCACTTTTACAATGGTTTGTTTTGAATTATTCCAAATGATCTTAACAGGAATGACTTCAATCTCACCATTTTCCAGTAATAATATTTCTTTATCTTGGCGAACGGCTATAGGCGGTAAAATATAAACATCATTAAACTGTTTCCCCTTTATTTTAGCCTTTACATATTGACCAATTCTAATAGGTTTAGAGTTTAATAAATTGATATTAAAAGGGTTTTCAATACGAGCAATAACCGTGATTTGTCGACTGTCGGAATCAAGTGCTACGCTGGTTCTAACAATACGACCCTTCCACGGTACTTGCTTATTTTGCGACATACTTGAGTTGATACTGGTAAATGATACTTCAGGAAACTGTGTATTATCGCGTTTGTTGTTTTTAGTGTTTTCAGGAATTCCTAGCAAGTCATAACGGCTCAATGACAAGGGCAAACTGACTTCAACGTAATCAGTCGCTACAATTTTTCCTAACAAGGAACCCATCGTTACAAACTGGCCAATATCAACATTTTTTTCTAGAACTCTTCCTGCATAAGGCGCTTTTATGGTGGTGCGCGATAAGTTGAGTTTCTCCTGTTTGATACGTGCAAGACTCGCATTTAGCTTAGCTTGTGCTGCTAATCTTCTACTGCTAAATGTATTTAACCTGCCTTGTAAATCTTGTAATTGTTGCTGAAGCTGATTGACTTTTTGCTCTTCACTATCAAGGATAGTGCGGGCAATTAACTTCTTTCTAAAAAGTTGCTTTAGCCTAGCAACCTCCTTTTTACCTAAATGCAAATTTGATTGAGCTAATTGTAAAGAACGCTTATTGCTTTTTTCTTCTGCAACTAACTGTGCTAATGCTGCGCGATTACCTGCTGATTCACTTTCAACAATGCTTAAAGCAATTTGATAATTCGCCTTATCAATCGTCAATAAGGTTTCATCATGTCCAATATAAGCACCTTCTTGAAAGTTATCTGTGGTGGATACCACACGACCAGAAACTTCAGAGATCAAGCTACTTTGCTTACCCGCCATAACGATCCCTGAGGTTTCAATCATCACGGAATATTTATCCAGTTTAAGGGGCATCACTTCAACCACAGGAAAGCGTTCCACCTGCGGCTTTTTCTTGGCTTCAGGCCCTGTTTCAGATAAATATTTACCCGCCGCCAGAGCGGCACCCAAAACGATTAAAGGCAATAATATCTTCAATATTTTCATTAACTTTTAGCCCAAAGGCAATATTGAGGATTAAAGGAATAAAAAGCACACCCCCCCCCTTTTCGATGATTTTTTTCTAAAACCAGAAAAAGTGTAAATAAATGGTTTTTCAAGATATTCCCTATTTTTGTATTGACAGCTACCAAGTATTATCGGCGAAACTTAGGTCAATCGCAATCAGCTAAAACCATCCGTTGAGTAATTAAATCTTGTATTGTCGTTATCAAATCATCATTATCCAAAGTACTTTTTATACCATACACTTTAAATGCGATATTTTTCATCCCCTATTCTTGCTCTGATAGTATTTTTAGCTTTTAGTTCCACGTTAAAAGCGGATCAAATTGATTTGTTCATAATGGCAGGACAATCAAATATGCAAGGCTGGAGAAGTGATGCCGCATCTTATCCTATTGATAGATCAAAGCTTGATCAAACCATCCCTTTTTATTTTAAAGCACTGCATTACAGTTCTTCTGAAAAGAAATGGCAAACCCTTGGCCCGCAGCGTGGTCACTTTAGAAAAGGACATTTTGGCCCAGAAGTTACCTTTGCTCGGTCATTATTAAAAAAACATTATAAGCCTGCTATTTTTAAATACAGTTCAGGTGGCAGTAGCATTAAAACAGATTGGAAAAGCCCAGGCGCTAATGGTTTATATGATGATATGGTCGGCAATATCAAAACGGCTATCAAAGAATTAAAAGCACAAGGATACACCATTAATCTTCGTGCTTTAGTCTGGATACAAGGTGAAAGTGATGCTGATAATGATCAACTCGCCAATGAATATTACTGGCATTTGAAAAAAATGTTACATCATCTACGAACCAATGTACTGCGCCAACCAAAACTACCGATAATTTTAAGTGTTGATGAACAACATCCTCACGTACAAGTTCGCCCTCAAATAGTTGATGCTCAGCTGCAACTGGCTTTTGAAGATCCAACTATCTCATTTGTTTCGATGTACGGTTTAGAAAAATCTGATGTGACGCATCTAACGGCTCGGGGAACAATTCAACAAGGGAAACGGATTTTTAGCGCTTTTCAAGCCTTATCGCATTGAAATCGTAAGTACCGTTTATCCTGAGCTTCTTGTTCATCGATTTATTCTGGCTTAAAATTAGAATCTAAAAGAAAAATAATAACTAAATTTGGGGCACATAATGAAACTTTCTAAGAGATCCTTATTACTCGTAGGATTATTTCCTACGTTACTGTTTTCTGTTGCACAAGCAGATCTTCCAAAAGCTTTTGATTATACGAAGGCATCAACAAATTACGTCGATAATACATCAAGTGGCGGCAACGCTGGCGGAGCCTCAAATGCTTATTACTTTGGTGGCACAATGGGAATGTCCGAAGCATCAAGTTTTTGTTCGGGTGAAACCAATTGTGAGGATGAAGACACCGCTTGGAAATTATTTGGTGGTTACAAACTTTCTGAGCGTCTCGCTGTTGAAGCGGCTTATGTAAACTTAGGCGACATTCATAAAAACAGCGGAAACTCTGATGTTTCCGCTTTCACCGCTACGGCTGTAGGAACCATGCCCTTAACTGAACAGTTTGATATATTTGGTAAAATAGGCGCGATGCGTTGGAGCAGTGACAATAACAATACTGATGATCTAGATGGCTTTGGTGTCACCTATGGTATTGGTGCAAAAATGCGCCTCAGCGAGACAATGAATCTACGTGCAGAATGGGAACAATTCCCTAGCATTGAAACATCAAACACTGAAGATTCGGACATTAATATGTTAAGTGTTGGTGTTGAGTTATCAACTTACTAATCGAAGCTTAAACATATAAAGAGACCTTTGCACGAATCAGATAACGAGTAGAAAATGGTTGAGCCGAGCAACGCGAGACAACAGCTTTAGCTGACCC
>CAYTRF010000078.1:0-4060 GCA_964440065.1 uncultured Cocleimonas sp.
AGTGGCGTTAGCCTTCAAACTCTTTTTGATGGCTAGTTGTACAACGATGTTACACCTAGTTTTCCAACACAATAAGTACAAAAAAACACGGAAAAGTGGGGGGGTGTGCTTTTAGTTAATTGTTTTTAAGAAACTCCATATTTATCTCGATAAGCACTAATTTTTTTAAGTAGTTCAGCATCTTTATTTGATTTTTCAATATGCTGAATTACATGGTTTAAACCAATAATGTGCAGTACTGAAACTCCGTAATTCTCTTCAACTTCTTGTACGGCAGACTGCTCACCTTGTCCCTTTTCTTGTCGATCCAGAGATATAGCGATTCCTGCCAGTTTTGCACCATTTTCTTCGACGATATTGCCAGCTTCACGAATGGCTGTACCTGCGCTGATTACATCATCAACGACTAAGACTTTGCCTTGCAGCGGTGCGCCGACAATATTTCCACCTTCGCCGTGATCTTTCACTTCTTTGCGGTTATAAGCATAAGGATAATCACGACCGTGTTTTTCATAAAGTGTGGCAGCAATGACTGAAACTAAGGGGATGCCTTTGTAAGCGGGGCCGAATAGCATATCAAATTCAAGACCAGAATCGACAATCGTTTGCGGGTAGTAATCAGCTAATTTAGCTAAGGATGAACCCGTTTGAAATAAGCCAAAGTTAAAGAAGTAAGGACTAAGCCGTCCTGATTTCAAGGTGAATTCGCCAAATTTTAATACGTTATTTGCAATGGCAAAGTCTAGGAATTCTTGTTGATGGTCTTTCATAGTAATTTTATCACCTAAGTAGTATTTACAAATTATAGTGGAAGGCGCTAGTCACTTCCATATTGAATCATTAAGGAAAGCCTGATTAAGTCCATAAATTCTGGCAACGCCAAGTTTCCAAGTTCGAGGCATTGGTTTTAAGCATAGTCATTCTATGGTTTAAATCAATAACGAAGAAATTGGGAACTTGGCTAAGCCCCGTAGGGAAAGCTTACAAGGCATCAACTCCGTTGTTGTAAATTTTGCGAAGGGAGCGACCATTCTCAAAATCTACGCCTAGGATTTGATGCCTTGTAAGCTTGCAGAATTTTATGGACTTAATCAGGATTTCCTTAAGTAATACCCCCATACTGTTAATCATGTTTCGATTTACCATTATTCCTCTCATATTAATCTTTGGCACTTTGTTTTTAAGCATCTTTGCCTACGTGATTATTCGAAAAATTAAGAAAGGTGTGGCTAAAACTCTTGAGTTAGGAAAGAAACTTGCCAGCGAACAACAACAAAAATGGTCGCAAAAAGACCAACGAAAAAAACTCCCTGAACTTCTTCAAAATGGTTTAGATAAATTTGAGGAGATAGTTAAAATTCATATCAGTTTACCACCAGAATGGTTTAATTCCCTAAACCCAATCGTGTTACAAGCCCAGTCAATATTAGATGAAATAACCGCTGAGGCAGTGCATGAGCTAGAGGGTGAGATAAAAACTCAAGGTAAGAAACTAAACAGTATTCGACCTTTCTTTAACCATAGCCTTGATGCTTTACATCAGTTTGTAAAAAAGCTTAAAAGTGATCATACAAGCATGGATGCACAAGAAATTGATAAAGCACGACAGAATATTAGTGTATTTAAAGCGGATTTAATGAATCATCAAGACACACTTAAAAAAAGTAGGAAGATGGACTTTGATGTGCTTATGGATGTTATAAAAGCTCGACTAAGAAAGTAACTAACTAACGGCGCTTTTCTTTATAAATCCAATATTGATAAAGAAGCCCTAGAAAAATACAACTCAGTATAAAACCACCCGCTGCACCCACAATACCAAAGCGTATAAATACTTGTAGACTATAAATACCGTACATTACATCGGTTGAAGGCATATTTATTCCGCCCATATAAATTCCCGAAAGAAGCGGTACAACGAGTAATACGATAATTGCTATTTTCTTTAATAGAAGTGGTGCTTGCCAGTGATTTTTGGCTAAAGGAGAAGGGGCTCTATGTTTGTTTTTGCTTATCCATGTCCAAATCCAAAACAGTAATAAACTAAGCCCGAACAATGAACTAAAATGTTGTAGGAGTCGATAAGGCATAATGTCATAACCATCGACACGGCTTAAAGGTGTATCCATCCATGAAATATGCTGCGGTAATCCTGATTGATGTGTGAAAAAGTCCCAAAACACATGAGTAAGCGCGCCAAGAATAAGCGAAAATAGCAAAGTATAAGCGGGTATATTGGGTAATCGACCCCAAGATAAATCAGCGTGTAAATACGGTTTTATTGGTTTTGGTAAAACCGAGAATATGACAGGCGCCATTAATAAATGATATGAAAAATACACCGTCAAGCCCATTGGAATTCCAAATAGGTACACGCCTAAAAGTGAATGACTATCCATTCTTTGATCAACTAAATAAGGTGTTAAATAGGCAAAGTCGGGCGTCATACTACCAATGATTAAGGCTGACAACGCACCAAATTTCCCCAGATATTTATAAAGAGGAATAACAGCAACAGTATGTGCAACGGTAAAGGGCATTTAGTGGTTTTTACTATTGTCAAAAAATGCATCTTGCTCCATAATGCGCTGCACTGCAACAGATCTCAGATGATATGTCATGTGTTGCAGTTTCTTTATAGTGGTGACCTGCATTGGTTCCCGCGCAACGATAAACTGCAAACTCCGCCAGGCCTGGAAGGGAGCAACGGTAGTAGTGGATTCGAGTGTGTGGTGTGGCTGATGTGGGTTACTTCCACTTTTTATCTTTCTGATAACTTAGGCAGCACCTGCCCAACCACCATCGACACTTACTTCGAAAGGTGTAGCGATATACTTTAGTGAGCGTGCCGTTTAATGCCTATGGGGCTCTAAAAAACAACTTCCTTTGTTTTTTCTTATCTTTGCGCTTAAATTCAATTTGCTATCAGCACTAGTTCCATTATTATATTCCTATGTCTTATCAAGTACTCGCAAGAAAATGGCGCCCACAAAACTTCACCGAAATGGTGGGGCAAGAGCATGTATTACGCGCCCTAATCAATGCATTAGATAATGATCGTTTACATCATGCCTACCTTTTTACAGGAACAAGGGGCGTGGGCAAAACCACCATTGCACGTATTCTTGCAAAATGTCTTAATTGCGAAACAGGTATCACGTCTAAACCGTGCGGTGAATGTTCGAGCTGCAAGGAAATTGTCGCGGGAAACTTTTTTGATTTAATTGAGGTGGATGCAGCCTCGCGCACCAAAGTTGAAGATACTCGTGAGCTTTTAGATAACGTCCAGTACGCACCAACGCGTGGGCGTTTTAAGGTTTATCTGATTGATGAGGTTCACATGCTCACAGGGCACAGTTTTAATGCCTTGTTAAAAACTTTGGAAGAGCCACCACCACACGTAAAGTTTTTATTTGCGACGACCGACCCTCAAAAATTACCCGTGACGATACTTTCGCGCTGTTTACAATTCAATTTAAAACGTATGCCAGTGGATATGATCTCTGGGCATTTGCATTATTTATTAGAACAAGAAAAAATCCCTTTTGAAGAACCATCGCTAAAGCTAATATCCAGAGCAGCTGATGGCAGTATGCGTGATGCACTGAGTTTGTTAGACCAATCTATTGCTTTTAGTGGTGAAAATCTAAAAGAAGCCGATGTACGTGAAATGTTGGGCACCATTTCTCACGAGCCACTCCTCGCCTTATTAGAATCTATTAACCAACAAGATGGAGCAGGGCTACTACAGCAGGTTGAAGACCTAGCTGGGCTGACTCCTGATTTCGAAGCGGCAACCGATGCTTTGATTGCTTTATTGCATCAACTGGCCGTATTGCAAGTGGTTTCTGGTGCACATGAGGATGACGAAAGCTTGCTGGAATTTTCTAAAAAAATAAGCAAAGAAGATGTCCAGTTGTATTATCAAATTGCATTAAATGGTCGTCGAGATTTACCTTTATCACCAGACCCGCGCAGTGGCTTTGAAATGCTCTTATTGCGTATGATGTCATTTAGCACTTTAAGAGAAGGTCAAACACTGCAAGATTCATCATCATCA
>CAYTRF010000078.1:4160-6331 GCA_964440065.1 uncultured Cocleimonas sp.
GATGTCATTTAGCACTTTAAGAGAAGGTCAAACACTGCAAGATTCATCATCATCAACACTAACAACCGAAAAAATCAAAAAAAAAACTTCTGAGCCAATCGTTAAAACATCAACACTAGCGCCTCAAAAACACGCTAAACCCAGTGTAAATAATAATGAAGTACCTCCACCGTGGGTCATTGATGCGGTTGATGAATCAGTGGCAAGTGGTGAAAACAGCAATGTTACAAATGAGGATGTAACTAATAAAGATGTTACAAATAAATATTCACAATCATTAAAAAAACACGGAAAAGGGGGGGGGTGTGCTTCTAGTAGTGAAAGCAGCTCTTATACCCGTAAAACCAGCAAAAATACTGTAAATACAGCTCAGCAAGAGCGCAAATCAAAAGAGGCAACACCCGCGCCAACCGCCACGAGCAATACCCCACGACAAATAAAAGCCACTAGTCGCCTTGCATGGCACGATATTATCCCTCAATTAAAACTAACAGGTCGCGCAGCAGAATTAATAAAACACTGTCTGTTAGAAAGCAATGAAAATGGTATAGTATCCCTTGCTTTGGAAGGTTCAAATCAAGATTTATTGTCTAATTCGGTAGAAGCAGAAGTACAATCAGCTCTTACTGGTTTTTATGGAAATTCCGTAAAACTAAAACTGAGCTTACTAGAAACTAACAAAGCTCAAGCAGAACATAGCGAACATAAAAAACAAGATGAAACACCTGCAAAACGGACTCAGCGCTTAAGCGATGAATTACAACAGCAGGCAGAACAAAATATAGCAACAGATCCCTTTGTGATAGAACTGCAAAACCGTTTCGGTGCGCAAATTGTCCCAGGATCTGTTTCTCCAAAATAGAATTTCAATATTAGAACGAAGGTAAAAATTATGTTTAATGGTGGTGGCGGTTTAGGAAATATGATGAAGCAAGCGCAAAAAATGCAAGAAGATATGCAAAAAGCGCAAGCGGAAATCGCAACAATGGAAAGCAAAGGTGAATCTGGAGGGGGTTTAGTTTCTGTGACTATCAACGGGGCGCATGAATGCAAGCGTGTCAATATTGATGCCAGTTTGTTGGAAGATGACGATAAAGAAATGCTAGAAGACCTTGTCGCAGCAGCCTTTAACGATGCTGCTCATAAGATGGCAGATGCGAGCAAAGACAGAATGTCAGGTGTAACCGAAGGAATGTCTTTGCCACCAGGAATGAAATTACCTTTCTAGAACGTAATTACCTTTCTAGAACGTAATAAAGTAATAATGTATGTCTGAATCTTCATTACTCAATGAGTTAGTAAGCACGCTAAAGTGTCTGCCAGGTGTTGGTGCGCGTACGGCACAGCGCATGGCATTTCACTTACTCGAACACGAACGAGAAAAAGGGTTGCAGCTTGCCGATACCTTGCGCGCGGCCATTGAAAATATAGGTCACTGCAAACAATGTCGTACGTTAACCGAACATGAAATTTGTAAGATTTGTTCTGATAAAGGACGCAATGTTGAAATACTTTGTGTTATTGAAAACCCATCCGATGTTTTAGCTGTAGAACAAGCAACTGCCTATCGCGGATATTACTTTGTTCTCATGGGAAAGTTGTCGCCATTAGATGGTATTGGCCCTGAAGACCTTGGTTTAGACTTATTAGAATTACGTCTAGAACAGGGGCAAATTCAAGAGCTGATTCTAGCAACAAATCCAACGGTGGAAGGCGAGGTGACTGCTCACTACATCAGTGAGTTAGCACGTAAATATGATGTAAAAACTACCCGTATTGCACATGGTGTACCTGTGGGTGGTGAGTTGAATTATGTGGATAGCGGAACATTGTCTCATGCGTTTGATGGGCGTCGAAATTATTAGCTTAGAGCACACTGACTCGTGTAAGGTCTCATTATAAAATATGGAGTTAAAAATGGCAGATTGCCTATTTTGTAAAATTATTGCTGGTGAAATTCCATCCGATAAAATCTACGAAGACGATGATGTTTACGCCTTTCGTGATATTAACCCTGTTGCGCCTTTGCATGCTTTAATTATCCCAAAAAAACATATATCAACCATCAATGACCTCGAAACTAATGATGCAACAACAATGGGAAACCTATTTTTAGTGGCAAAGACTATCGCTAAACAGGAGGGTTATGATGAAGCTGGTTATCGCACTGT
>CAYTRF010000079.1:0-6220 GCA_964440065.1 uncultured Cocleimonas sp.
TTGATGCCTTGTAAGCCAGCAGAATTTTATGGGACTTAATCAGGGTCTCCTTAATATGCACTAACTGGCGGTACAAGCCATATCTTGACCACAGCAAAGTGGTGATTTTATTTTTCCATGACCTTTTGGACATTCAGATACTTGCACTTCTGATCCATCATCTAGTTCTAATGATGCGTTTTCTAGTGGCGTATCACATTCACCGCAAGATGCATTAACACTCATTCCACATAAATCACATTTGTAAGTTGCCATTTTTATCTCCTTGGTTAATTCATAGTTGTGAACTGATTGTAGCAGAGTATTTAAACTAAAAATCAAACAGCCTGTTTTTTATCGTGCTTTAATAACGAATAGGTGTACAAAGCAAGACCAATCCAAATTCCAATAAAACCTATCATTTGATTCCGATTAATTGTTTCACTGAATAACAATGTACCAATAAAAAATTGCATGGTCGGGGTGATATAAAATAATATTCCCGTTGTGGTCATAGGCAGTAAACGAGCACCTGCTGTAAATAGTAGCAACGGTACAACGGTCACAACACCCGCAAGTGCTAACCACGTATCAGTCGAACTGTTTAAGTGTAAAAACGTAGCTTCACTATGATTAGCGAGATAGATCAAATAACTCAATGAAAAAGGCACCAATAATAATGTTTCTACTAAAAGCCCTGGAACAGCAGAAGTCTTAATTAACTTTCTCAGAATGCCGTATCCAGCAAAACTAAATGCTACAACTAAGCCTATCCACGGGAAAGTATCAACGCTAATAATGTAATAGAAAACGCCCAAAGTAGCAAAAGCAATCGCCAGCTTTCGAAAAACACCAATACTTTCTTTGAATACGACTAAACCACCCACTATATGCAATAAAGGAGTCAAGAAGTAACCCATGCTGGCTTCAACTACACGATCTGTATTGACAGCTAGAACATAAACACCCCAGTTAATGGTGATTAAAATAGCCGTAATGAGCAACCAGCTTAGCTCTTTTTTACTTGTTAATGCCTTGATGAACTCTGTTCGCCAAGATTTAATAACAACTACGAAAAGAATAAGCACGGGAACCGACCAAAGCATTCTATGTGCCAATACTTCCAGTGCAGGTACATGCTTTAGTAAGGACCAATAGAGCGGAAATAAACCCCAGCCCAGATAGCCCGATAAAATTAAAATTATACCCCTATTCATAGAGTCAAAGTATAGGGTGTTTTTATGAAAAAACTGCTTATATTGTATTCAAAGTAGGATGATTTCCATGGTTAATTTAATCCAAAGAACCACCAGTATCACACTGCTTAGAATAAAAACATTTTTCCGATGTCGGATACTATTATAAGTGGTATGAACATAAGCATGAGCCAGTCTTGAAAAAAGATATAACCATGCTAAAACGATAAAATTGCTATCAATTATGTCTAACGTCAGCACTAAAATAATCGCAACATAAAAGAAAACAGGCGTTTCAAATAGGTTTTCATAATGCTGAGTTACTTTGACTACATAATCTGGTAATTTTGCGCCCTTGTTTAACTTAAAATAGGCTGGGCTTACACCATCTTTTAATACTGCTCGATACCGAAGTTTTAACATCCAAAGGGCAATGCCCACGGTTAAGAAGAACATTCCAATAATGGGTAATAGTAAAAGAGCTTTTTGTGACAACATAATTTCATTCCCTGATGAGTTAGAAACACAAGAGTAAAGAAAGTTAATATATGTTCAACAACATATTAAGTGCTTATCTATAATGGGTTCATGAGAAAAACATGACCCAACTAAATATTATTAAGCCAAGATGCAGCATTGAATGCATTTTCACAAATCCGAGGTTGATGAAAATTTAAATGTTGCTAGCTTTTCTTTGATGGTTTATCAGGAACAGGGTCATAACCACCGTCACCCCAAGGGTGACACTTGCCAATACGACGAAGTCCTAACCAAGTGCCTTTAATGGCACCGTGTTTTTCAATCGCTTGATGGGTGTAACAAGAGCAAGTTGGCTCAAAACGACAACTACTGCCAAGAATAGGGCTTAAGAAGAGTTGATAGCCACGAATAATTTTAAGAAGTAGCCAACGCATACAATTATTACTTGCCGTATAACTCTTTGGGGTCAATCAATGGTTCAGAGTCAATGGTTAGCTTGTCACCCTCGGCAAGTTTATAAAAGCAACTACGACGACCCGTGTGACATGCAGGACCAGTTTGGTCAACTAACAGCAAAAGCGTGTCACTATCACAATCGACACGAAACTCTTTAAGCATTTGAATCTGCCCAGAACTCTCGCCCTTGCGCCAATAAGCTTGACGAGAACGCGACCAATAACACACTCTACCCGTTTCTAGGGTTTCTTGGATTGATGCTTTATTCATCCACGCCATCATTAGCATTTCTTTACTGTCATGCTGTTGGGCAAGAGCAGGGATTAAACCATCTTCAATGTATTTTAGATAGTCGATCAACATAGGGAATTATATGATCTGCCCAGCTTCTTTACGCTCATATCCCGCAGCATCACATTTTTCAAGGTAAGATTTCCACATTTTATCGTAGTTATCACCAAGGTCACGCAACCAGTCCCAGCTGTATAGCCCACTGTCGTGATTATCATCAAAAGTAATCTTAATAGCATAGCGACCGATTGGCTCAATCGCTGTGATATTGACGTTTTCTTTACCTAGCTGAAGTGTTTCTTGCCCAGGTGCGTGACCACGGACTTCTGCTGAAGGTGAATGCACACGTAAGTATTCACAGCTTAGATTGTGTACCACATCATCAGGCCATGTTAACTCTAAAACGCGTGATTTTTGGTGTAAGGCTATATTAGTCGGAGTCATTTTATTCGATCCATAATTTATGTTTGTCTATTCTAGCAAGTTATCCCAATCTACACTTAGAAACACGAATATAATACAAATATTTGATTCCACAGCACATCAAAAAATGCCCGCTTAACCTATGGGTGAAGCTAAGATTTTTTGAATATACTGTGAAACCAAATACTTGCATTCTATTTCGCTTTTCTAAGTGTAGATTTGGGATTATAAAATATAACGGCTTAAATCCTCATCTTCGATAAGGTCTCCAAGAACATCATCAACCATTTTCGCATCAACGACTACATCATCTGTACAATCAGGCGCACAATAAAGAACCTCTTCTAACAGGCGCTCAACGATAGTGTGTAAACGACGTGCGCCAATATTCTCAGTTTGTTCATTGACTTGATAAGCGGTTTCCGCGATACGTTGAATGCCATCATCGGTAAAGCTTAGTTTGACGCCCTCTGTTTCTAACAGCCCTTGGTATTGTTCTGTTAATGATGCGTCTGGCTCGATGAGGATACGCTTAAAATCATCAGCTGTTAAAGCGCGTAACTCAACTCGAATCGGTAAACGACCTTGTAATTCCGGAATTAAATCAGAAGGTTTGGCCAAATGAAATGCACCTGATGCGATAAATAGTATGTGATCAGTCTTAATACTGCCATGTTTTGTTGTGACCGTGCTTCCTTCAATTAAAGGCAGTAAATCCCGTTGTACACCTTCTCTTGAAACGCCAGCGCCAGATGATTCACCTTTTTGAATGACCTTGTCGATTTCATCCAGAAACACGATGCCATTTTGTTCTACATTTTCTAGTGCTTGGGCTTTAAGGTCTTCGGTATTAACCATTTTATGTGCTTCTTCTTCGGCTAATTCTTTTAAGGCATCTTTGATTTTCAGTTTACGTTTTTTGGTCTTATTACTGCCTAAGTCTTGAAACATACCTTGAAGTTGACTTGCCATATCCTCCATACCCGGCGGTGTCATTATTTCTACACCCATTGGATTAGCAGCCATTTCAATTTCAATCTCTTTGTCATCCAGTTTCCCTTCGCGAAGTTTTTTGCGAAACTTTTGGCGAGTAGGATTTTCTTCTGTGATTGACTTTTTATCATCATCTAACCAATCAGCATCAGCATCAGCTTTTGGCTGTGGTATTAAAATATCCAAAACGCGATCTTCAGCAGCATCTTCAGCACGATTTTTTACTTTTTTTACGGCTTGGTCGCGAGTGAGTTTAATCGCTACATCAACAAGGTCTCTGATTATTGAATCAACTTCTTTACCCACATAACCCACCTCGGTGAACTTTGTGGCTTCAATTTTGATAAAAGGGGCATCCACAAGCTTGGCTAAACGACGCGCGATTTCAGTTTTACCAACACCTGTTGGCCCTATCATTAAAATATTTTTAGGCGTTACTTCTTGACGTAAATCCGCATTTAATTGCTGTCTGCGCCAGCGATTTCTCAACGCTATTGCAACCGCACGCTTAGCATCGGATTGACCGACAACGTGTTTATCTAATTCTTGGACGATTTCTCTTGGGGTCATTGACATATTATTTCTCATTTTATTTGAGGCTATCTTCTATATATTTATAAAAATAATATAAAAGCACACCCCCCCACTTTTCACTGTTTTTTTACTTTTAAGGAGCTGATTAAAGTTCTTCTATGGTTCTATTTTGGTTGGTGTAAATACAAATATCACCCGCAATACTTAAACCTTTTTCAACAATTTCACGAGCAGATAATTCGGTGCAGTCCAATAACGCACGTGCAGCTGATTGGGCATAAGGCCCGCCAGAACCAATCGCGATTAAATTATCTTCGGGATCAATCACATCTCCATTACCTGTAATGATTAAAGAGGTTTCTTTATCGGCAACTGCAAGCAAGGCTTCTAACTGGCGCATTCCACGATCAGTTCGCCAATCTTTTGCAAGCTCAATTGCAGCACGGGTTAAATTACCGTTGTACTCGTGTAACTTTGCTTCAAATTTCTCAAACAAAGTAAATGCATCCGCTGTTCCACCAGCAAACCCAGCGATGACTTTATCGTCATAGAGCCGACGGACTTTTCTCGCATTACCTTTCATCACCGTATTTCCAAGTGAGACTTGACCATCACCACCGATGACGACATTACCATTACGACGTACTGAAAGTATCGTTGTTCCTCGATATTGTTCCATTTTTTATTCCGAGTTCATAATTAACTAAATAGTAATTATCAATGATTGGGATGCATAAAGATATTTTCAAGCACAAAAAAGGCACCAAATTAGGTGCCTTTCCAAAATATATGCTTTGTTCTACTTTACTTGATCAATCATATAATCAACCGCAGCTTTTACATCAGCATCAGAAAGTGACATATTACCGCCTTTTGGTGGCATTGCGCCTCGACCATTTAAAGCCACGTTGTACATTGCATCCATACCTGTTGCAATACGAGAAGCCCAAGTAGCTTTATCACCTAGTTTTGGTGAGCCAGCAATTCCCGTTGCATGACATGCAAAACATGACTCTTCATACACTTTTTTACCATCTATAGAAGAGGAGGCTGCTTTCGCTGTTTTTTCAAGATTTGGAGCTGCTATTGTAGCAGGTGCATCAGCAATAACGGGACTTGCTGGAACTTCGGGTTGCGTTGGAGTTTCGGGCTCAACGGGAACTACTTTTTTAGTGGTGGCAACATCTTGCTTGTTTGTTGCTATTTTTTCTTCTGCTGTCTTTTCCTTAGCTTCGGGTTCTGCTTCGCCCAGATCAAGCCCTGATTCTTTGGTCATATATAGTATGACGTTTTTAAGTTCAGTCTCAGTAATTGAAGGATCCCCACCATTTGCTGGCATAGCCCCTTTACCATTTGCAGCTGTTTCTATTAAACCTGCTAAACCGTTACTTGCACGCGCTTCCCAGTCAGCTTTATCCCCAAGCTTGGGAGATTCTAAAATGCCTGTAGTATGACAAGCAGCGCAAACAGAGTCATAAATCTCTTTACCATCGCGCCCTGCCGCGCTTGCTACTGGGGCATCTGATGTAGCTGAAGCGCCAATAGGACGCAAATTATCAGAAACTGCTGCTACCAGCAGAGTTGTATCTACATCACCTTTTAGTGAGTTGCTCTTATAGGTATTTATTAAGCTGGTTATTAAAATGTAAACAACCAGTAAAATTGCAATTAAACTACCCAGAAAAAGCAGTTTTGATACAGGATCAACTTTAGGTGCATGAATAGACATATTGTCTCCAGTGTATTGTCTCTTTAAATTGGTGCGATATTATATGCAATTATCCTAATGTACTCTACTATTTGTTTTTAATCCCCATAAGAGAATTTTTATTCTTGTCAGGAAACCTGATTCGTGCAAAAGTCTCTCT
>CAYTRF010000080.1:0-6207 GCA_964440065.1 uncultured Cocleimonas sp.
TGGAATCGTTTCTGTGCCATAGGCAAGTGCCGCTACTGCTTGTGCGCCACCCAAAGTAAAGACACGATCTACACCAGCAATAGCTGCTGCTGCAAATACTAATTCATTCACCTCACCTGCGGGGGTAGGAACCACCATAATTAATTCGGGAACACCCGCAACCTTGGCGGGAATAGCATTCATTAACACAGAGGATGGATAAGCTGCTTTACCACCAGGGACATATAAACCGACACGATCAAGCGCTGTTACTTGTTGTCCTAGTACCGTTCCATCTTCTTCGGTATAACTCCATGATTCCATTTTTTGATGTTTAGCATAGCTTTTGACACGAGCTGCTGCTTGTTCTAATGCGCTATGTTGTTCATTAGTAATACTACCCAAAGCTTGTTGTAAACGCTCTTTGGATACTTCTAATTCCTGCATGGTGTTGGCAGTCATATTATCGAATTTATTGGTGTATTCGATTACTGCGTTATCACCGCGTGATTTCACATCAAACAAAATGCCATTGACCGTATCAAAAACACCTTGATCCGAAACGCTATCCCATGCCAATAGGTCATCTAATTGTGACCAGAAATCAGCATCGTTTATACTTAACTCTTTAATTTTCATATTTTTCATATCTAAATACTTTTAACTGCTTAGATTGCATCCTAATTAGCTCAAGATCAAGACAAAAGCGCGGAGCTTATAAACATAAGTGAGCACTTTCAACGAAGTTATTGAGTTAATTAGGTTGTAAGCTAAGGGGTTAAACGGCGTTTTGCAACAGCTTTTGCCAACTCTCTCAATACTACTTCGGTGTCTTCCCAACCAATACAGGCATCTGTGATACTCTGACCATAAACAAGATCATCACGCTTCACACCTTCACCGTTTTGGTTGCCTTCAACAAGATGGCTTTCAATCATAACGCCGCTTATAGCCCTTTCACCATTAGCGATTTGGTTAGCAATATTACTAGAGACTTTGGGCTGATTGCGAAAATCTTTTTGGCTATTGGCGTGACTAAAATCAATCATTAAGGTCTCAGGAAGACCTGCCTTTTTTAACTCATTAACCGCATCGGCAACACTTACTTCATCATAGTTTGGACGTTTGCTACCGCCACGTAAAATGATATGACAGTCATTATTGCCTTTGGTTGTGAAAATAGCGGATTTACCTTCCTTAGTCACCGATAAAAAGTGATGCGAATGTGATGCTGATTTAATCGCATTGATGGCAATATCCATATTGCCATAAGTGCCATTTTTAAAACCAATCGGGCAAGAAATACCCGATGCTAATTCACGATGTACCTGTGATTCAGTCGTACGTGCACCAATAGCACCCCAAGAAATCAGGTCAGCTATATATTGCGGCGAGATCAAATCAAGATATTCTGTAGCCGTGGGCACACCCAGCTCGGCAAGATCAGTCAATAAACTACGCGCAACTCGTAGGCCTTCATTGATATTAAATTGTCCTGTTAAATCAGGATCATTTATCAAACCTTTCCAACCAATACTGGTGCGTGGTTTTTCAAAATAAACACGCATAATAATGTGCAAATCATCCGATAATTCATCACGAATTTTTGCTAGCTTGCCAGCATATTCCAGCGCAGCTTTGGTATCGTGAATTGAGCAAGGTCCTACGACCACGATCAAGCGATCATCTTCACCGTGTAAGATTTTATGACTTGCTTGTCGTGCCTCAAACACTGTTTTAGCGGCTAGTTTCGTTAATGGATGCTCTTTGCACAAGTTTTCTGGTGAGCGCACTTCTTCAACGCCGATAATTCTCAAGTCATCTGTTTCATGTGTAATTTCTGAACTCATGTGTCTTTCTGCTTTTTTTCTACTGCATCTTTTAACTGACCCAGAAGTGTTTTTAATTTCTCATGCTTCATTTTCATGGAAGCCGTATTGACCACGATACGAGAACTTATGTCCGCCATATGCTCAAGTGGCACTAAACCGTTTGCTTTTAAAGTGCTACCTGTTTGTACCACATCAACAATAATATCCGCCAAACCAACAATCGGTGCTAGTTCCATTGAACCATATAGCTTGATAATCTCTATTTGTCTACCTTGCTTGGCAAAATAGTCGCGCGTACAGTTGACAAATTTTGTAGCAACTTTTAGCTGACCTTTAGGTAAGGGCTTATCAGCAAAACCTGCTGTCATTAATCGACATTCTGCAATGTGTAAATCAAGCATTTCATAGAGGCCTTCGCCACCATGTTCCATTAACACATCCTTACCCGTCACACCTAAATCAGCTGCACCGTATTGAACATAAACGGGGACATCTGTGGCACGAATAATAACTAACTTTATATTATCATGGTTAGTATCAAGAATTAGCTTTCGGCTAGTTTCAGGATCATCCAGCGCTTTGATTCCCGCTGCTTCCAATAAGGGCATGGTTTCTTCAAAAATACGTCCTTTAGATAAGGCGATTGTTAACGTGTCTTTCATATTCTTTTCCGTATCCGCAACCATTATACGCGTTGAATTTTTGCGCCGATATTCGTGAGCTTTGTTTCGATGTCCTCATAACCACGATCGGTATGATAAATACGATCTACAATGGTCATCCCTTTGGCAGCTAAACCAGCCAAAATCAAACAAGCTGAGGCGCGTAAATCTGTCGCCATAACTGGCGCACCTCTTAGTGATGGCATTCCTGCAACAATGGCAGTATTGCCTTCCAATCGAATATTAGCTCCCATACGCATTAGCTCAGCTACATGCATCATGCGGTTTTCAAAAATAGTTTCAACCACTACACCAATGCCTTCTGATACGCAGTTCATAGCCATAAACTGTGCTTGCATATCGGTGGGAAAAGCAGGATGAGGTTCAGTGCGAATATCAACGGCTTTAAGTTTACGACCACGCATGTCTAGCTCGACCCAATCATCTCCGACTTCAACACTAGCACCCGCTTCTCTAAATTTTTGTACCACGGCATCAATGGTATCTGGAGCTGCATTGACGCATTTAACACGACCACCTGTAATGGCTGCAGCAGCAAGGTATGTTCCTGTTTCAATTCGATCGGGTAGCACTGAATACTCAATTCCTTTAAGTTTCTTAACGCCTTCTACAACAATGGTGTTAGTCCCTGCACCTTTAATTTTAGCACCCATTTTGATCAAACAATTGGCAAGATCAACCACTTCAGGCTCACGCGCGGCATTATCCAAAATCGTTTCACCTTCTGCCAACACCGCTGCCATTAGTAAGTTTTCTGTGCCTGTGACGGTAACGGCTTCCATGACAATTTTTGCGCCTATTAAACGATCAGCTTTAGCGCGAATAAAGCCTTCATCAACAGTAATTTCAACACCCATCGCTTCAAGCCCGCTCAAATGAATATTTACAGGGCGAGAACCAATCGCACAACCACCAGGCAGTGAAACTTCTGCATAGCCATATCTAGCCACTAATGGCCCGAGCACAAGAATAGAAGCTCTCATAGTACGAACAAGTTCATAAGGGGCTATTTGATTTTTAAGGGTGGAAGTATCGGTGGTGATATTATTGTTTTTATCGGTTTTAACGGTGACGCCCATGCCTTCTAGCAATAGCGCTAAGGTTGCCACGTCTTTTAGCTTGGGGACATTGCGAATTGTCATTTTCCCATCAGCAAGCAAAGCCGCTGCCTGCAACGGTAAAACAGCATTTTTAGCACCAGAAATTACAACTTCACCTTCAAGAGGCATACCACCTTCGATTTGAAAAACCTGCATTCAAGCATCCCTAGAGAATCTAATATGAATAAAGGTCGCAATAATAACGAAAAAGCTTGAGGGATGGTATCTTAGCGTTGAAAAATGATAAATATATTAGATTAGAGCACACCCCCCCACTTTTCCCTGTTTTTTTCCCTACTCTGATCAAGTCTAATTATTTTTAGCTTGCTAAATTCCAATCGACTTAATCAGAGATTCCTTAAAGACTCTTCATATATTCAACTAAGGCTTCTTGTTCGCCAGTACTAAGAGTTGGCACAGCAGCTACCCCAGAAGAATATCGCTCCATAACATCAAGCAATGTCGTAGCACTACCATCGTGAAAGAAAGGTGCTGTATGGCGAATACCACGTAGTTGCGGTACTTTTATACCGAGTCCTAACAGTCCTTGAGGTTCGTTTGCAACGATATTAGTAAAGTAAATATCACCATTTTGTGATGCATCACCACGCGCGCTTTTACCTCGAGTAAATTCAGCAGAACTATGGCACGAAGTACAGTTGGCCTTATCGTTAAATAACTCCCAACCGGTTAAAGCTAACGCTTCGTCATAATCACTCGGTGCTGGGCTAACGATACTTTCTAAGAAAGCTTTTAGATCAAGTAACTTCTCTTTAGTTACTTCTGCTCCAGCAGCTGGGTCTATGCCTATACCTGGCTGATCAGCTTCAGATGCATTAAGTGCATCAAACACCCATTGTGGCAATGTGTTACCAAATTCAAAATCAGAGATAATTGCGCCGTCAGTTCCCCACGCACCATTGGTGCCTAGCGGTAGGTCGATACCACACTCCGGACCGCTCGCTAGTGATTCATTATCTGGAGTTGTATGTAAAATACCAATCCAAGTAATATCGTAATCCTGCTCGGCAAGATCAGTATAATTCCAGTGCTGTGGGATTTGACTTGGATTATTCACACCATCATCGATTGGGTTATCAGGCATAAAACGCGGATCAAACATACCCCGTGGCCATGTTGCATATGGCGCTGTATCTGCTAATGAACCATCTCTATTAGCTAAAGTTCCACCAGAAACAGCAGGAGTATTGGCAAGAATAGTACCCAATGCAATATTCGCGTTAGGTGGACCAATAATTGGCTGACCAATTGGTAACGGTGTAAGAGCCGCAGGCGGTGGAGAAATTTGGAATGATATTGGATCAACCGTAACATGACACAACGCACAAGTAAGACCCACATCTGTTATACGATCAGGTTGGCTAGTATCATTAAATTGCGCTGTTAAACCCAGTACAGCTCCTGCTTTTAGTAATGCAATAGTTGTGTTGTGATCATTCAATGCTGCTTGTTTTAATGCGAAATCATCGCCTGTAAGTGCTGCAACAATAGGCTGAGGTACTTTATTCACATCTATTTGCATTCCTAAGCTAGCCGCAAAAGCTGGTGTAACCACATCTGCATTTAATAACTCATTTAATTGGAAGGTATTTGTCCAGTAAGTATGACTACCCCAATCTTCATTGAAATAAAGATCCCGTCCACGTACCACATCAGTATCCGATGCATTACGTGCTTGTAAACTACGATGCACTACTTGAAAGGTATTTGATGTTCGTTTCGACAAAGCAATCGTCATTGAGTCAGATGCTCTATAGAAGTTAGCAGGCATTCTTGCCCACTTACCATCAGTAAATGCCGCAATCTCATCTATTTGTGGATGAACAGGTGCAGCATCTGTTTTGAATTCCATGCGCATCGGGTGGTTAAAGCTAATGGAGCCTGCTCCATCCTGAGAAAGAAATTCGATTTTATAAGCTGAACTGGCAGCTGTTTGATTAACACCTGTTGGAGCAGGATTAGCTACTGGCGTCACTCTTAAATTTGCGTTAGCTGATAAAGCTCCAGCTGGAATAATTATTTTAACCTTGTTATCAGGGTCAGAAAATTCGCCACCAGCAGATGCATTAACAAAACTTTGAATGAGTGCGTTTGAACTCGAACTACTACCACAAGCCATTAAAACACCCGTTAATGAAAGTAGTAGCAGCCCTCTTGTAACTTTAGAAAAATTGTTGGTTTGATACTTCATAACATGCCTCCTAACTTGGAGGTTCAGGCTATCAGATTAGGTTCTTTCTCTCAGTGACTTAGTCACACAGGACACTTAAATTTTAAATATAAAGCAACATTGCAAACAAAACTAAAAGAGGTAATCGTGGCTTCGCTCCTGAACATTTCATTCTTGTGAGACATGTTATAATTAAGCCCATGCTACATTTATTTCTATTATTTCTAGCTTTTGGCTGGTTTGGATTTACCCTCTCACCTTGGTTTTTTCTGGGGTGTGCAGGTTTATTTTTATATTTTGTTTATGGTGGGCTTCAATTATTAAACTGATTTAAGAATCAATCCCTGTATCGGTATAACTTTTATAGAGTGAGACCTTTGCACGAATCAGATGACGAGTAAAAATGACTAAAAATTCACTGC
>CAYTRF010000081.1:0-6193 GCA_964440065.1 uncultured Cocleimonas sp.
CAGCTAGTGCCAACGTCGATAATACTGTTGACAGGATACGAAATGTTTTTCGCATAGTTCTTCGCATTGTGACCTCCTTTGCGTGTGAAAATTTATAAAAAAGATTATTATTATGATATTAATATCAAACAAGTATAGATTAATATGAATTTAATACTGAGCTAATTCAGCTAAAGATAATACTGGGTAATACGCTAGAATCTATTGGGGTTTTCCTTAGGGATCATTTGGTTGGTTTGTTAAAATCTATTATACAAGCACACCCCCCCACTTTTCCTCGTTTTTTTCTACTGCATAATCAGTTCACTGTGATTTGGCCAAAACCTAATTTTCTCTTTATTTTAGCCATGCTTCCATTAACCTTCATCCATTCATTATATTCCCGATAGACTGGATCACTCATTAAATGACGCTCCTCTGTTTTTGCTCGAATATAGTAGACAGCATTTAAACTTAGTAGCATTAAACAACTTTTTATGATCACCGATAGATCATTAGTCTGGCTTACAAACGGTACTGCTACCAGCCACCAGGATAAGTTTTTGGATAAATAAGCAGGGTGTTTTACAAAACGATAAGGACCATTAGTTATGATTCCTCGATTAGTAAGATTTGAGAATCGAATACCAAACATAACCGTTGAAAAACTATAAATAGCTAGACATAACAGTATCAACACACCCCATAAAGTATAAAGGACGGGACTGTTAGATAACCAAGCCCCCCATTCATAATTATCCATATTATAAGCAAAGTACAAGGCAGATATCCCGCCAAAGAAAGGCTGATAACAAATCAAGGCTGATCCCCAACCAAGGGCTGTTGGTTCGGTTGAGCGTATATGTGAATCCAATATGCGCAGCGTTAATACATAGCCCACGCAGGTGAAGGCTAGATCAACTGTAAAAAACAGCAACCAAAGAACATTATAACTGCCTTGAAAACTAAATAGTTGTGCCATGTTCTGATTATTAACAATGGATGAAATATTACCCGTGAAATAAACAACCATTAAAGGGAGGAAAAAAAGTTTTACCAGCCAACCCAAAAACAACTGATAAATAATTTTTTTATCAAATTCTTGCCGTCTAAGTAACCACAATCCGAATAAGTAATAGGAGTCCTCAGCTTGATAGGAGCCTTCAGCGTGATAGGAACCTTCAGCTTGATCTAAACGCGCATCCACAATGAAAAAATAAGGTATCGCCAGAATCACTAACCACGGAATCACGGGGATTAAGATATCCCAAAATGGTTGATAAAATGAACCTTGATACTCTGGAAATAACCAATAAACCAGAGCAATAAAAGAATATATCGAATAAAGTGCTAACAATTTAATTAGCACTCTTTTCCAATTATCACTAAATAAGCCTATGGATTTTGATGATTTGGTTAACAATGGGGGGCGACGAAACAAGAACTCAAGGGAAATAATTGGCAGCGCAATAGCCATTAAAACGACGACTACCTTTATTCCTATTGACCATTGCGGCTGAAAATAGGATAACAACGCAAGCACCAGTAAAAAACTGATTAAACCCGTGATATTAATGGGAATAGATGAAACTGATTGGGGGCTTTTTATCATAAACTATGAGGATATTAACTTGATACTTTCATTCAAGCAATCTATGTGTTTAGATTCGTGTTCATCTATACCACATTACAATACTTTGAGATAAAAAGTGAAACTTAGCGCTAAAGAATTTAAAGACCTAGAACAAAAATCCATTACTTTATTGGGCATGTCTGGCGTGGGTAAAACCTTTTTATCCAACATCTTACGCAAAAGTGATTGGTTTCATTATTCAGGTGATTACCGTATTGGAACACGTTATTTGGATGAGCCGATACTAGATAATATTAAAACACAAGCCATGCAAGTACCTTTTTTGCGCAAACTACTCAGATCTGACTCTATCTATATTAATAATAATATTACGGTAGATCATTTAGATGCTGTTTCTACTTTTATTGGAAAAGTGGGTGATCCAGAACTTGGCGGATTATCACTTGAAGAATTTAAGCATCGTCAAGATTTGCATTATCACGCTGAAATTGCTGCCATGAATGACGTACCAGAATTCATAAAGAAGGCACGAAACATCTATGGCTTTAATAATTTCATCAACGATGCAGGAGGTAGCCTCGCTGAACTTGGAGATTCAAAGTTATTAGATATGCTGGCTAAACAGACAATTTTCATCTATATCCAAGCCAATAAAGACGATGAAAAACGCTTGATTGAACGCTCCAAAGCATCACCTAAGCCAATGTATTACCAACCCGAATTTTTAGATCAACAGTTGGTAATTTACATGGAAGAAAACAAACTAGAATACGTTGCTATGATAAATCCAGATGAATTTATTCGTTGGATATTTCCACGGTTGTTTTATGCTCGTATTCCACGTTATGAAGCCATTGCAAAACAGTACGGTTACACCATTAAAACGGAAAATTTATACACCATTAAAACAGAAAATGATTTTTTAAATCTAGTTGAAAAAGCAATTGATGAGCAAGTGAGCTAGAAAACCATGCCTTTAGTTGAACTTAATAAACTCCCTACATTTGAGCGCCTTCGCCAAGAAGGACAAAGTGTACTGCGCCCAGGGCAAGCATCACATCAAGATATTCGAGAACTACATATTGGATTACTGAATATGATGCCTGATGCTGCTTTAGAAGCAACTGAAAGACAGTTTTTTCGATTGATAGGTGAAAGTAATCCCATTGCTCAGTTTCATGTTCATCCCTTTAGTCTACCCATTTTCAAACGCAATGAAAGAGCTCAAAAACATATTGATAAGTATTATAAAACCTTTGCAGAAATTCAAGAAATGGGATTAGATGCCTTAATCATCACTGGGGCAAATGTCTCTCAGCCAAAACTTCCACTCGAACCTTTTTGGCAGCCTTTAAGCGAAGTTTTCAATTGGGCACATAAAAATGTCACTTCAACTTTGTGCTCTTGTTTAGCAACCCATGCGTCACTGGAGTTACATCACAATCAGCCTCGATATCATCTAGGTAAAAAACGCTGGGGTGTCTTTAGTCACCGTGTAATGGATCAACTTCACCCCTTAGTTCATGGCATTAACACCCGCTTTGATGTACCACATTCTCGCTTTAATCAGATAGATAGATCACAATTCGAAGAATCTGGATTACATGTTCTTGTTGAAAGCAAAGAAGCTGGAGTGCAAATGGCTGTCAGTAAAGATGGTTTTCGTACTGTCTATTTTCAAGGGCACCCTGAGTACGATAGCATTAGCTTATTGAAAGAATACAAACGTGAAGTTGGGCTTTTTTCTTTGCTTTATAATCGTGCCAAAGCAAACAACAGCACTGAAGAAATTGACTATCCCCCCTTCCCTGTCAACTACTTTGATGCATACACTCAAGCGATTTTTAATGAATACAAATATCATTTAATCAAAGCCCTTGATGATGCAAAGACACCTCCTGATTTTCCTGAGGCACTAGTTCTCGATCATATTGACAATAGCTGGCACGATACCGCCTCCGCCATCATGGCAAACTGGATGGGGCTAACCTACCAAATCACGCATATGGATCGGAAACTGCCCTTTATGGATGGCATTGATCCAAATGACCCATTGGGATTAAAAAAGTAATTTCGAAAGCTATTGAGAGGGAATCCAACTTGTAATTACTGTTACCGTACATCATAAAAAGATTTAGATTAGGCTTTTTTTACTTTACTATTTAAGGAAAAAGTACTCTTATAAAACAATAATAATAACAAATATCTATGTTTCTAAAATCACTACTGTCCATACTGCAAAAACACATCATTGCCATCGGTTTTATGTTGATTATCATAATGATGTCACTCTCCTCATATTATGCATCATCTAAGGTAGAACAAAGTTCGTTATACCTCGCTAAGTCAAATAAACAATATGACATTAATAAGAAGTTGATAGCAACTATGGCGCATGCAGCGATGAGACGATCAATGTTATTAGCAGAAATGGTTAAGAGTACTGATCCGTTTCTGAACGATGAACTATTCCAAAAATTTAATTCTTACGCTACAACCTATTCTCTCGCACGAAAAAAATTCTTTTCGATAAATGATGATCCCATATTGGAAAAACTGCTAGAAAAACAATGGATTATTGCGCGAAAGAACTATCCATTACAAAATAAAATCTATGATTTAATGTTAGAAGATAAGATCAATGAAGCCACTGAAACTTACCATAAAACAGAATCAAGACAAATTAGAATTCTCTATATTCATAACAAAATGGAAGAACACCTTTTTGAAAAATCTCAACAAACATTTGAGCACTCCAAACTAAACAATGACAAAGTACTTTCCACAATACGTAATTTCAATATATTTAGTATACTTTTTAGTCTTGCATTGACACTGATTGTTCTTAGGAAAAAGAGGGAAAGTGATAATAAGTTGAAGTTCCAAGCAAGCACAGATATTCTCACTCAATTACCCAACCGATCAAATTTAGTTGAAAATATTAATACTTATATCAAGCAAAAACCATCCTCTACCTTTGCTGTACTTTTTTTAGATATAGATTATTTTAAGAATATAAATGATAACTTTGGACACGAAGTTGGAGATAAAGTACTAAAGAAATTTTCTGAAACTATCAATAAAACACTAAAGTACAATGATGTTCTATCCAGATTTGGGGGTGATGAATTTGTGTTACTACTACGTAGTGCCACTACTAAAAGTTCCATCACAGCATTTGTAGAAAAGCTATCTTCAAGTTTAGATACATCATTTATTATTGATGAAAATGAGATTTTCATCTCATCCAGCATTGGCGTCAGTCTTTATTCTGAAGATGCTAAAGATGCTAATTTGCTGCTTAAATATGCTGATATTGCCATGTACTTAGCTAAAGAATCCGGAAGAAATAGTTTCTCATTTTTCTCCAAAGAAACTAGCCGTCTCATTGAAAATAATCACAATATTTGTCATGCCTTGCATACGATTATTAAAAATGAAAATTCTAATAATGAATTATTCCTGATGTATCAACCACTGATGAATATTGAAGAAGGAAGTATTACTGAATGTGAAGCATTAATCCGTTGGACCACCAAAGAGGGTAAGGAAATACCTCCAGATATATTTATCCCCTTAGCTGAAAAAAGTAAACTCATTGAAAATATCAACCACTTTGTTATTGATGAAACCTGTAAACAACAACTGATATGGCAACAAGCTGGCGTACAAAATATACGAATAAACATCAACCTTTCGGGAAATAAACTGATTTTTACCAATGCTCTCAATCAATTGAGACAGAATATTAATGAAATGAACTTAGATGCCTCACTTTTTGGAATCGAATTAACCGAAAGAACATTATTTGACATATCAAAAGAAAGTATTAATGAATTAGAAGAAGTTCGTAATCAAGGGATGAAAATATCTATTGACGATTTTGGTACGGGATATTCATCATTAAGTTATTTAAGGAAATTACCCATTACCACTCTAAAAATTGATAAGGAATTCATTTCTAGTCTGTCAGATGACAATGAGAGTCAAATTCTGGTTCGAACCATTATCTCATTGGGTCACTCACTTAAGCTCGATGTTGTTGCAGAGGGTATTGAAACCTATGAGCAATTTAAATTTTTAGAAGATAATTTTTGCAACATTGCTCAAGGTTATTACTTCCACCGACCTGTAGATAGTACGGTGATTGGTGATTTAAAGTGTGTGGCCTAAACTGATATTATTGGCTTTTAAATATTTCAATCGGAAAAAAACACCAACTAACAAAACCAGTGCTGCCCATGCAATCACAGGTGATACTATTTCATGGCTTTGCGCAATCTGAGCCTGTATATTAATTCCCATTGAACTCACTAGATAGTCCACAATATAACCCGTTAATAGCGCCACAATTGCAACACCTGACAAATAAGCCATTAAAGCTCTTTTACCGAGCTCCTTCCCTATTATTCCCAATGTCGAAATATTACTCGCAGGTCCTGCCATTAAAAACACCATAGCCGTGCCGGGTGAAACACCCGCCAATAATAAACCAGCAGCCATCGGCGTTGATGCTGTTGCACAAACGTACATAGGAATTCCCACCACCAGCATGACTAACATGGCCGGTAAGCCACTACCCCATTCAGCCAAAAAAGTGATCGGTATATAGGTTTTAAC
>CAYTRF010000082.1:0-6171 GCA_964440065.1 uncultured Cocleimonas sp.
CTAATAAATCCATCAAACACATGTGAGCGATAATCTCGGCTAGGGTTTCTTTGCCTTCGCCATCTTCATACAATCTGCGTGTCCAATCAATAATCTCAGTGACGTTTTCCATGCGACGTTGTGCTAATTTTTCTGAGTTACTGGTATTTAAAAGCCAATCTTCGTAGGCCACTTCGGTAACAATTCTTTCCACTAATTCATGTGGAGCCACTTCATGCTCAGCCTGCATTAACTCTTTGATCCAATAAATAAAGTGATTTACTCGTGCAGAAGCTTTGGATGAGACACGCTGAGCGAAGCCCATTTCTTGGCTGGCGGCAAATAAACTGATGTGTCTTTCATTGGCATAGTTGCCAAGTTTTTCTAAGGTGCTTGCACCTATAGAGCGTTTAGGCGTATTGATGACACGTAAAAAAGCGGCATCATCTGCGCTATTACAAATTAAACGTAGGTACGCCAATATATCTTTGACTTCTGCGCGTTCGAAAAAGGATGTTCCACCGCTGATTTTGTAAGCAATATTATTACTGCGTAGATAGCGTTCAAATAATCGGCTTTGATGATTACTGCGATACAAAATTGCCATGTCTTGGTATTTGGCTTTATCACGAAAAGTAAACTTCATAATTTCGCCAATTACTGTTTCAATTTCGTGCTCGGTATTATTACAAGGAATAATACGGATTTTTTCGCCTTCACCTAAGGCACTCCACAAGGATTTTTCAAATAAATGTGAGTTATTGGAAATTAAAGCATTGGCGCTTTCTAGAATACGCGAGGTAGAGCGATAATTCTGTTCCAGTTTTACAACTTTAAGATTAGGGTAGTCAACTTGTAGTTGAGCAATATTTTCAGGCTTTGCACCACGCCAAGCATAGATGGACTGGTCATCATCCCCCACTACCGTGAGTTCTTTTCGGACACCTGCTAACAACTTGACCATTTCATATTGGCAAGTATTTGTATCTTGGTATTCATCCACCAATAAGTATCGTAGTTTATTTTGCCACTTTTTAAGTATTTCAGGGTGCTCTTTGAATAACTGCAAGGGCAATAAAATTAAGTCATCAAAATCAATACCGTTATACGCTTTTAGTTGGCGTTGGTAGGCACGATAGAGCTTTGCGGCATGAACTTCATGTGATGACGTGGCGATTTCAAATGCTTTTGGGGGGGTTATAAAGTCATTTTTCCAGCGTGAAATTATCCAACGCACATCTTCGTTATTATCGGTATCATCATCTTTAGCCACTTCGTTCATGGTCAATTCTTTTAGAATGGTGCTGCTATCCTGAGAATCAAAAATGGTAAAACCTGCTTTATAACCCAGAGTTTTGTACTCTTTGCGAATAATATTCAAACCTAAATTATGAAAGGTTGAAACGGTTAAACCGCGCGCTTCATCAGAGCTTAGTAATTCACTGACACGCTTTTTCATCTCACGCGAGGCTTTATTGGTGAAGGTAATCGCCGCAATATTTTTAGCATTTACGTTTGCATTACGAATCAGCCACGCAATTTTTTGTGTGATAACCCGCGTTTTTCCACTCCCTGCACCCGCTAACACCAAAAGTGGTGAGCCGGTATGTTCTACGGCGGCTTGTTGTTGTGGGTTTAGCTGAGTTGACATTAATTGTCTTTTGTTCTTTGTAATATGAGGTTGAGTATCTTAGACTTTGCCACAAGCGATTGCACTGTAAGATTAATAAATTGGTAATTTATTTTATGATACATTCACAAAAAAACACGGAAAAGGGGGGGGGTGTACTTTTAAGTATAAAAAAAGGCTTATTAGAATCTGCCCGAATAAACTTATCGCCTAACTATGATGAGCGCAGTGATATCAGCGATATATCTTTAATTGTGATTCACAATATAAGCCTCCCCCCTAACGAGTTTGGAGGGCAAGGCATTGATCAGCTTTTCACAAATAGCTTAGATAAAAATGAACATCCATTTTATGGGGAAATTCACGAGCTTCGTGTTTCTAGTCATTTATTAATTCGTCGGGATGGTGAAGTGGTTCAATATGTGCCTTTTCATCAACGCGCATGGCATGCAGGGGTTTCACAGTTTTTAGGCCGTGGTGTATGCAATGATTTTTCAATTGGTATTGAAATGGAAGGAACTAATTTCGAACCTTTTACGGATAATCAATACCAGGTTTTACTAAAGGTTTTAGATGCTTTGATTGAGCATTATCCAAACTTGACGGCCGAATCTATTACCGGTCACGAGCATATAGCGCCTGGTAGAAAAACGGATCCAGGTCCTTATTTTGATTGGCAAAAATTAGCTACAAAATTACACGCTAAATTGCCCGCTCAATGTGAAAAGTAAAAATGCGTAAAATAATCAAAGATTTATAAGCTGTGCTATTATCAATCCAGTTTTTTGGGGCAGCTCTGAGGGTATCACTGACAAATGAACAAACAAATTATTGAGACCTTTGCACGAGAGTATGGCAAGAATATAAATAACGTAATTTTCCCTGTTTTTCTTAAAAACGAGTGGCATAGCTGGGCTACTGACCGAGCTTTTAAGTGGAATAGAAGAGATTTAAGCCTTTTTAATCCGCCATATCTCTCCTACAAAGGTCTCATTATTAAACCATGAAGTCATTTTTCGACACATTCAAATTTTATATTGTTTTTGTATTGATTTTTTCAATGGGATTAGGTTTGCTTTGGTTTTATCAAAACCTGAATAAAAGCTACCATTTGAGTATTGCTGCGAGTAAACCTGGTAGTGAAACGTATCAACTAATTCAAGCTGCGGCTGATGTGGTCGAAGAACTAAATGATAATATTTCCATTGAACTTGTACCCAGTTTAGGTTCTTCGCAAAATTTAAAACTACTTAAAGCCAAACATGTACAAATGGCCGCAGTACAAGCGGACAGTAAACTTATTACAGAAGCTAGATTGGTTGTTAAGCTTTTTCCCGATGTATTTCAACTGGTAACACGGCGCGATTCGAATATTTTTCAAGTCTCTGATTTGAAGGGTAAAAACTTGGCGTTGCCTTCTACCTCCAGTGGGCAATATAAATCATTCTGGTTTTTGATGGATCACTACAAACTCAGCGAGGGTGATTTTGAGTTTAAATCCATGTCCACATCTGCTGCGAATTTTGCATTAGAGCGTGGTACGGTAGATGCCGTTTTTCGCGTACGCCCTCCTGGCAGTAAAAAAATACAAAAACTAGTCAATAAAGTGCCTGTTCGGGTCATTGAGATAGATCAAGCACAAGCAATGAGTCTAAATAGTCCTTCAATAGAGCAGGGCGTAATACCCAAAGGAGCCTACCAAGGCTCGCCAGCCTTGCCAGAAAAAGATATTTTGACAGCATCTGTACAGCGTTTATTGGTAGCGCATATGGATTTAGATGATGAGGTGGTTAACCAATTTACGCGGGTTTTATTTGAGCAACGCAAAGACTTGCTAGAAAAATCAACATTAAGTAGCTATGTTCAAGCGCCCGATAGGCAAAAAGGTACTTCAATTCCCATACACCCAGGTGCATCACAGTATTATGATCGTAATGAACCTAGTTTTTTACAAGAACAAGCCGAGCCTATGGCCTTAGTGATTACCTTGTTAGCCGTGTTATTTTCAGGAATTATGCAATTAGCTCGTCGTCGTCAAAAAACCTTGTTGCAAGCTTACAATGCAGAGCTAGGCTCTATCTTAAAATCAGCAGAGCATTTAATAGATAAAGATCAACTACAGACCATGGCGGATCACTTAAATGATGTGTTTAAGAAAATTGCTAAGGATCGAACGAGAGGCAAATTAACAGCCGAGGATTTTGATTTTATTGCCTTCACATGGCAAATGGCTCGTGATGAAGTTAATGAAAGATTACTTCCACAACAGGGGCAAGGTGCTAGTGATGGTAGTGAGTTGGAAGGGAGTCACTCATGAGAAATATTCATTTTTTAATAATCCCTTTGTTATTGCTTATTAGCTCATATTTTATATATCAAGATATTCAACAAACAAAAAAAGAGGCACTATCAAAAGTATCTAAGAAATTGGAGTTAACCCGTGATATTCGTATTGCACAACTTAATAATGATGTTAAAACTATGTATTCTGAAATACGCTTTTGGGCCGAGAATGACACATTAAGACATGACTTAGAGAGAATTTTCACAGCATGGTATGAACTTAGTTTTGCACCAAAGGTGCGTGCTAGGCAGCTTTATATCGAGGACAATCCTTATTATCCAAACTATACAGCCGATTACTATAATGCTAAGGATGGTTCCAGTTACAGCGAGATACATGAAAAATTACATGAGTTACTTAAAGGACTAACCAGAGAACGAGGTTATTACGATGTTTTTCTGATATCTATTAATGGCGATGTAATTTACAGTGTTTTTAAAGAAGATGAATATGCTACTAACTTATTACTTGGAAAATATAAAGAAACGTCATTAGCTCATGGATTTAGAGAGGTTATGGATAACACCAATCTTAATCATGTATCGTTGTTTGACTTTACCCCTTATCCACCTAGCAATAATAAACCTGCCAGCTTTATACAAACGAGTGTGGTCAATGATGATAATAAAACCATTGGGGTGCTTGCATTTCAACTTCCCCTTGAACCAATAAATAAAATTTTAAATGCACGATCAGGTTTAGCGGATGGAATTGAGGTTTTAGCCATTGATGAAGATCATTTAGCAAGAAATAGTATTGATACGATAACTATTAACAATAAATTTGAAAGCACGGCAATTAATAAGGCTTTAATGGGTGAGGAAGGCGTTAGCCAGTCAAAGGATTATCGAGGAGTACAGTCAGTGATTGCATATGCACCCTTTCAGTTCTCCCAAAATATACTCGGCGGAACAGCAACAAATACCTGGGCTATTATAGTAAAGCAAGATGTAGAGAGCATTCTAAAACCTGCCAATCAAGCCCTTAAAATAAAGTATATGTGGCTGGCTGGCTTGGCATTTATTTCGTTGTTATTAACCTGGCTCATTACCAATCGTAAGGAAGATTTGAGCATTACCGAGGAAGAAAGACTTCAGAAAAATAATGATTAAAGCCTTCGATTTCTAGCGCTAAAAGTTAATCCTAAATCATAGCATCCAGTCGTATTGTTCTTATTTTTACCAGAGTATTTTCATCAAAAGAATTAAGCCAGAGAAGTGAGTTGAGTCTACTGCTGATTTAAGGGCACCTCTATTAATTAGACACTTCATCTGGCAACGCCAAAAAGTCAGAATCTAGGCGTAACTTTGAAGCCATGTCTAGACCTGTCAAAAAGTTACAACAACGAGTCTGACTTTTTGGCTAAGCCCCACAGGGCGAGCTTTCAAACGGTCATCTTCGTTGTTGCGTCTCTTGTGAAGGCAATAAGCATTCCCTTCGAGACACGCCTAAAATCTGACCGTTTGAAAGCTCGCAGATGAAATGCCTAATTAATAGAGGTGCCCTTAATACATGAGTTTACGCTTTCAAGTTTACGTTAAAACCCGCATCCAATAAAAATGAAAGTAACTTGTCACTATTTTGCTCGATTTTATCAACCGACTCATGTCCCGCACCATCAATTTCAACTAAGCTAATATGTGCTTTAGGGCAGCTTTCAAAAATAGTATAAGCATCTTCAATTGGAATGATTTTGTCCTCTTTGCCATGGACTAATAATATGGGTGTGTCATTAGCACATGCGGTATTCATGGGGGCAATGGTTTCAAAGGGATGGCCAATAATCCATTCGACGTATTTTAAAACTATAGTGATTAAAAAACGGGGTAAACGCAGTCTACCTAGAAAGCGTCGCATCATTCTATCGGGATGTGCAAAGGCTGAAAGACTGATAACGGCATCAATGTCTTTACGTTTAGACGCTGAAAATAAAACCGCGCCCGCACCAACAGAATGTCCCAAAATTGCAATCTTATTACTAAGTTCAGGATGATGTTGTTTTAGCCAATCAATGGCACTATCCATATCTTCAGCAAAACGGGGTAGGGATGAGAAAGAGGCCGAATCACTGTTGCCATGATTTCTTGAATCTACCAGTAATACATTGATTCCAGAATAATAAAATGGTCTGGCGACGGGTAGCATATACTCTGAATTACCACCCCATCCATGGATTATAATGAGTGTTTCATCAGCCGTTTTTTCTGAGTTTGACGAT
>CAYTRF010000083.1:0-1374 GCA_964440065.1 uncultured Cocleimonas sp.
GCTTTTCTGGAAGAATGAAATAATAACGGATTCATTAAAAGTACATCACCCGCATTAGCGGTACATTCCATCACGTCATATTTTTCAACAAACTCTAAAATATTTTTAGAGCTTACTCTTCCATCTTTATGAGATTCAGGAATAACTCTTAAAACACCTGTTTCAGTATTTGCAGGATCAAGATGAACTCGCAGTGTCAGAATATTTGATAAATATTCCTCAGGTGGTTCTACATGCATAACGCCTTGCTTCTCGCGCCATGACTTAAAGTCAGACATTTCTGCTTTAGCCTTAACAACGATTGATGTATCTTGGTGCCAGGCAACATTCCAGTTTGCACTAGGCAGCTTATCAAAAAATACTGTGCGTATCGGTTTTGCCTTATCCCCCAATATTTCTTTAGCAACAGCTAATAAAGGAACTGACAACGCCAATTCACGGATACAAGGCAGTTTGTTCATCAAACCTCTTATACCGTAATGATTGACGTTTTTTTCAAATACATTCAATGATTGTATTAATGATTTAACTTCACCGTCGCTGATAGCATTTTTAACCACGAAATATCCTTTATTTTCATACTCTCGTTTCACCTTTATTTTTTTGTATCCAGTTTATTCATCACCTTATCCAACAGCTCAGTCACCACACTGCTTTTAGTTGAAAATCCGTCAATCGCCTTACCCAAAGACAGTGATTTAGAGAAAGTATCAAAGAAGTGCTGCTCACCACCGACAATATCAATTTTTGCTTCTTTTAATGCGGTTGCTAACACATTGGCATTTTCACGGGCAATGTCTTTGCCTGCTTCAATTGAAGCAATGGCTTCTTTAAAGGCGGTTTCCAGACTCATACGGAATTCTTCATGTTCACGCGCCTGATCGCTCATATCACCCATAGCTGAGAATTTATCAACCAGACCTTCTGCTTCTGCCTTGAATTGCTCGCGTGTTACTTCGGCTCCAACCATACCTATATCTTTCTTAGCTGCGGCTTCTGCTTCACCTTTAGCACTAATCACTTTAGCTTCAGCCAAACCTTCTTTTTCCAGGGAATCTGCTTTCGCTTCCTGCACTTTGGCTTCTGCCAAACCAGTGGCAGCCTGTTCTGCCTGCACGCCTTCGGCTAACTTTTTCTTGGCATCCGCTTCACGGGCAGAGGCATCCAAATCAGCTTGAGCTAGAGTGGTTATTTCTGTGGCTTTATGGTGAGCTGCCATTTCTTCCGCTTCAGCTGCTTTTACATGTTTTATTTTTTCTTCTTCGGCTTGTGCTTCTGCGCCTAAAACCTGAATTTGTTTTAGCCTGTCTGCTTCTGAAACTTCTCTTACCTCGTTAATTTTTTCTTCTTCTATGGCTACTGCTTTATCTACAA
>CAYTRF010000083.1:1474-6157 GCA_964440065.1 uncultured Cocleimonas sp.
TACTTCGCGTTCTTGTTTAGCTTCTGCATCGGCTTGTTGACGTTTCAATTCAAGCATGGATTCAATGGTTTCTACATCCTTTTTCTTAATCGCCAGTTCTTCATCACGCTCCAAAATATTAGTACGAACATTCTGGATTGCGGTCATTTCGGTAATTTTTTTAATCCCTTCTGCATCGAGTATATTATTAGGGTCTAAGGATGCTTTGGGTGTCTGTTCCAGATAATCAATGGCTACATCTTCCAATACATAGCCATTTAAATCATCGCCTATCACTTCAATAATTTTTTCCCGAAATTCAATTCTATTTTCAAATAATTGTACGAACTCAAACTTTTTTCCTACTGTTTTTAAAGCTTCAGAAAATTTAGCCGAAAATAATTGATCGACTGCATCTCGGTCAGAAGCACGATCGACACCAATTGATTTTGCTACTCTTAACACATCTTCTGTGGTTTCGTTTACCCGTAAATAAAACGCGACCGTAATATCAGCACGCATATTATCTAAGCAAATTAAGCCATCATTGCTACGTCGATCCACCTCTAAGGTAATCAACGAGATTTTCATGAACTCTTTCTTATAGATAATCGGATAAACCAGCGCACCCGTAAAATGCACTTTTGGTTTTGAGCTCATATCATTAACGATAAGTGCAGTGCCTTGATCGACCTTGATATAGAATGCCTTAAACAGTATGGCAATACCCATAATGACGATAAAAAAGATACCTATTCCTGTAATAATAGGCATTAATACCGATAAATCAGCCATAATTTGTTCTCCTGTGTGTTTTTATGAATTAATTGTGTTCAATGCTTTTGATTTAAGAAGTAAAGTCCTGTTCAGAAATTACTCGATAAATATTTTCATTTTCTAAATATTCTAGTAAGACAACTTTATCGCCTTTTACAAAAGATCGATTTTCACTTGATCTAACTTTTAGTATTAAACCTGCCCCACCATCATCCAAAAAAGCTTCACCAAAAGAATCAGTGACTTTAGATGTCCGTACAACGGCACTTTGACCTAATATGTGCCTAAATGTTTGTTGATCAAGCTTTTTAAAAAAAGGGCTAAGTAATTTTACAATCATCGCAGTTAATAGTACTGCAAGCCAAAAAGCTATGATCAAGACTAAAAACCCGAATAAATAAGTGAGCAAGCCCTCTGGAATCAGGGGGGATAAATAATGCATGCTGTAATAGCTTAGCAGCCAGCCAAACAAAGATAAAAACGAAAGAATAATAGTAACTGGCACACTATTTAAACCAAACTTAAGCATAACGCCTGCCATTGCATTGGGTGTAGTGGCTTCATTTCTAAGATCAACGTCAATATTCAGCACATCAATATCCACCGCCCCTAGCACTGCAAGTAACCAATACAAAACGCAAATTGCTAATACAAAAGTAAAGATGGCTGTGGGAAAGGATGAAATGTTCTGATAAAAAGGGTCCATATCTTTGCTGAGCAAAATTGCGAACATTTTTTTCTCCTGTTTATTTAGGTGATTATAGTTTTGGAAGTGGAGTTTTTTTTAGTAAAATTTTAATGTAAATATAACTAAACCATACTTGATTATTTTGGTAATTGTAAGGATAGAAACAGTAAGTGGTTAATTTAATCAAATGAGAGGTAAAACATATTCTTTATCCCTAAAATGAGTTGGTGATATGAAATCCTTTATCAGTTTTAACCAGGTAAATAAGGGTGCAGATTAATTATCTATAGTCTCTTGATGAGAAAACTGAACAGACCAGGCTTTTAATCTTCAGCATACAAAGTTTATTAAAAGCCATTTGTTGGTAAGAAAGTAAATTCGCTTTTAAAAACGAAAAACAACACCACCGTAAACACCTGAAAATTCCGTATCAATATTTGCATCTAACCCAATACTTCCAGCATCAAGCTTCATCTTTTGGTAACGATAACCCACTTCTAAACCAGGTTTAAGGACGGGGATAAAATTCATTGTATAATCAATTTTTATTTGAGCATCAATTACAGTATTACCACTGTAAGCCATACCTCTTGCAATACCTTCAATTCCTATATCAAGACCAGGAACATCTAATCGTGTACGAATATAGGCAAGGGGTATTGCCAATGAAAAACTTTCATCAACTGCTGGTACAAAACCTGCACTTTCACTCAGACCATAATTCCCATCAATAATTTTTATATTAAGCCCTAAATCTAGCGTAGTCCAAAGTGTCTCATCTAATAGGTTATAATAAAGTGCCACATCGTACTGTGTCAGAGAGAGTGTATTATTAACGCTAATATAAGTATTCCCTCTCCACTCAAGTCTTGTCACTTCTCCATCAAAAGTGGGATCAGTATATTCTAAACGCAAATTAGGTACCAAAGGCAGCGGATGCTTAAAATTTATCCATGCATACATATCGGTTGAAGATTCAAGACCCGCTTTATCAACCACATCAAATTCATTATCTCCTGCATATGCAATTTTTCCGGAAAGGTTGGTTTCCCAAGCCCCTATCCCTCCTTCAATACGTATTAAATCAGCGTTTGCTAATGTAGTAAAAAATAAAAATATAATTGCAGTTAAAAGTGATTTATTCATTTATTATTCCTTAGTATTTATCTCATAAAAGCTTTTTTTAGTGTGTGTCTAAAACTTGAGCATTCTTTGCCGCCAAGTAGATACTTTGATTACAAATTCTAGTTCAAGCAATTGATTATACATCACTAAAAAAAACAGTTAAGTTAACCTACGCAACTTATTACAAATTCTCTATGTCAACATCAAATTTGTTAAACGCAATTAATACAACTTTTGGTAAAATGACTATTCACCATTACGACTCATTAAGTTCAACCTCTAATCCTTCGTGTGTTTGAATCTAAATCTTTTTTTTAGTCTATTCAGCATCTAAATTCATAGCTCAATTTCGTATGAAAATACTTCTAATAACCCCTTCAATGACCCAGCTGAACACACCTTATCCTGCAACAGCTTACTTAACGGGGTTCCTAAATCAAGAAGGTTACAAGGTCACTCAACGTGATTTAGCCATAGAATTATTTTTAACTCTTTTATCAAAAAAAGGCCTGAAGAGTATTCATTAAACGGTAGAAGACAATTATGCTGATTTTGAAGATGATGAATTGCCAAATTCAATTTACAATTTTTTACTTAATTATCCTGTTTATAATCAATGTGTAGAGCCCACCATTAAATTTCTACAAGGAAAAAATCCTACCCTCGCTTTACGCATTACATCCCGAAGTTTTTTACCTGAAGGCCCTCAATTCGAAAGCGTGTATCAAATGGAGGAATCATCCGGGAATATATTACACGATGCTTTTGGTAATCTGGGTGTTCAAGATAAAGCCAAATATTTAGCAACTTTATTTATTGATGACCTTTGTGCAGTTATAAAACAAGGTGTTGACCCAAACTTTGAAGTTTCTCGCTATGGTGAAAAATTAGCTGCATCCAACCCATCTTTTGATGATTTATATCATCAACTTTTTCAAACCCCTGTTTATACAGATAGAATAATTGAGTCTCTTGTGACTAATTATTTATTAGAAGAGAGTCCAACTATTATCGGTCTTACTGTCCCCTTTCCTGGCAATATGCTAGGTGCATTAAAAATTGTTCAATATAGTAAAAAAATCAATCCCAACATAAAAATCGTTTTGGGAGGTGGCTTTGTCAATACTGAACTAAGATCTCTAAAAGACCCTCGAGTTTTTGAATTTGTTGATTTTATTACTGTTGATGACGGTGAAAGACCTTTCTTAATTTTATTAGAATATCTAAACAATCATCGCCCGATTGACAGTTTATATCGCACTTATAGATTGATTGAAAATAAAGTTATTTTTACTACTAACTCTACTTTGTGTGATATTCCCCATAAAAATACGGGAACGCCAAGTTATGAAGGCCTAGCCCTTGCTAATTATTTATCTTTGTGTGAAATGCTCAACCCAATGCATCGAATCTGGAGTGATGGTCGATGGAATAAATTAACCATTGCTCATGGCTGTTATTGATCCCATTGTAGTTTCTGCGATATTAGCCTTAGCTATATTGGTCAATATGATGATGCAGGCGCAGAAATTATTGTCAATCGAATAGAAAAATTAATGGCTGAAACTGGAGAAACCGGTTTTCATTTTGTAGATGAAGCTGCTCCCCCTAAAGTTTTGTTTGCTCTGGCAGAAAAAATAATTGAACGTAATATCATTATCAGTTGGTGGGGTAATATATCCGTTTTGAAAAAACATTTATTGAGGAGAAATGTCAATTATTAGCCGCTTCAGGTTGCATTGCTATTAGCGGTGGCTTAGAAGTTGCTTCGGATAGATTATTAAAATTAATGAAAAAAGGAGTCACAGTAAAACAAGTTGCTCGTGTTACTAAAAACTTTAGTAATGCTAAAATATTAGTTCATGCTTATTTGATGTATGGCTTTCCTTCCCAGACAGAACAAGAAACAATAGACTCTTTAGAGCTTGTACGCCAATTAATGCTAAACAATTGTTTTCAATCTACTTACTGGCATCGTTTTGCGGCTACGATTCATAGTCCTGTCGGTTTGCATCCTGAACAATACAATATAGAATTAATTGCTAATGATGATATTCAATTTGCAGAAAATGATATTGATTACCATGATACAGTCAATACTGATCACGCCATGC
>CAYTRF010000084.1:0-6088 GCA_964440065.1 uncultured Cocleimonas sp.
GGAACAGGAAATCAGTCAAAAAATGATCGGTTCGGTACAAAAAGTATTGGTTGAACGCTTATCCGCACGTGATCCGAAACAGATAGCAGGGCGCACAGAAAATAACCGTATTGTTAATTTTGATGGAGAACAATCGCTTATCGGAAATTTTGCACGGGTTGAAATTACCGAAGCGCAACCCAATTCTTTACGTGGTAGACTTATTTAAAATTGTTATAGCGATTAAATAGAAAGGTAAAATTATGAAGTGGCGTGATAGAAAACAAAGTCAAAATGTTGATGATAGAAGATCCAGTAGTGGACGCAGTGGCGGCGGTCGTGGCTTGCCATCCATGGGTACTTTGATGTTCATTTTCCCACTGATTAAGCCTTTGTTAAAATCTAAACTAGGACTTGCTGTTGTTGGTATCGGCGCTGCGACTTATTTTTTAGCGCCATCATTATTACCCTCTTTCATGGGTGGGGGAAGTTCTAAACCAGTAAATGAGGAACAGGATAATGTACAAGCTGCTTTTATAAAAACAGTTCATGGTGATACTGAGCGTGTTTGGAACCAAATTTTTGCAAAGGCTGGTGAGCGTTATCCTGCACCAACTTTAGTGTTGTATCGTGGTGGAACACAAAGTGGCTGTGGCCCTGCGCAATCTGGTATGGGGCCATTTTATTGTCCTGCAGATAAAAAAATCTATGTTGACCTGAAGTTTTTCGATGATCTTGAAAGAAAGCATGGGGCAGGCGGTGACTTTGCACAGGCTTATGTTTTAGCACATGAAGTGGGTCACCATATTCAAAATTTGGAAGGGACTTTAGATAAAGTACAGCAAGCTAAGCGTGCAGTAGGTGGCAAACAAGACAATGCATTACAAGTAAAGGTTGAGCTTCAAGCGGATTGTTATGCGGGAATTTGGGCGAATTTAGCGCAAAAACAATTTAATATCCTCGAAGAAGGTGATTTAGAAGAAGCTATCACAGCAGCAGCTTCAATTGGTGATGATCGTTTACAAAAAAAGGCTCAAGGTTTTGCGATCCCGCATACCTTTACTCACGGTAGTTCAAAACAACGTATTGAATGGTTTGCGCGTGGCGTTAAATCGGGACAGATGAAAGATTGTAATACATTTCGCTAAAATATTATTGCCACGGAATCCACTGTAAAACACGGAATACTAAAAAAACACCGAAAAGTGGGGGGGTGTACTTATTATGGATCAATACTTACTTTATTTATTAATTGTAATAATAACGGTTGCTAGCCCTGGTCCTGGGGTTCTTCTTACTTTAACTAACGCAATACGAGATGGTGTAAAACCTGCTTTAGCAGGGGTTGTCGGAATAGCGTTCGGGATTTTAGTTATTGCTGTTATTTCAGCAAGTAGCCTTGGTGTTATTTTAGCCACTTCATCTAGTGCTTTTACTTTTTTAAAGTTTATCGGTGCTGCTTATCTTATCTATTTAGGGTTTAAACTTTGGAACTCTCCACCCATAGATTTTAATAAAGATGAAATTGAAAGACTATCAAGAAATCCTCGTTATGGTGTGAGGTTTAAAGAAGGTCTTTTGGTCTCTGTTTTAAATCCTAAACCTATTTTCTTTTTCATGTCTTTGTTTCCACAGTTTATTAATCATCAGCAAAATTATCTGTTTCAATTCAGTATATTGACACTGACATTTTGTCTTTTAATTCTAATAGTGCATACCATCTATGCTTTTGGTGCAAATTCCATTCGAACATGGTTGGCATCTGAAAAAGGTTCTAAAACCGTTAATAGAGTAGGTGGAAGTGTCTTTGTATTATTTGGACTTGGATTGGCATCTTCCCAACGCCAGTAAAGATGATAAAAAAACACCGAACCGAGCAAAGCGAGATAATGTTGGAGCGGTAGCGACGACAACCCGTAGGGCGAATAAAATGAGAGCTATGCATAAATTCTAGTATCGTTTTTAAACAACAAAAACGAGCTATCATTCAAAAAGTGGGGAGGGTGTACTTTTTTTAATGTAAATCATGCTAAAGTAAGCTTATTAATCACTTAACAAGAGAAATAGTACAAAACTTGAATACATCACCAGTAGCGGTAAAAAAACCTACAGATGACAATCGCCACTCTGTAACACTCCACCTTGAACCTGAAGATAATCATCGTTTGACCAATTTATGCGGACAGTTCGATCAGCATTTGCGTCAGATTGAACCCCATTTCGATGTTGAAATTAGTAATCGAGCCTTTCATTTTAAAATCACAGGCTTGCCCCTTCAAGCTCAAAAAACCATTAATCTTTTAGAAGAATTGTATGCAGTAACAGCAGAAGAACAATTAGCCCCTGAGAAAATACACCTGTATTTGCAAGATAGAAATCATGCTGCACCTGATTCAGAAAGTGATAAGAGTGGCAAAGGAACTGAGGATGATGGCTCTGTTACGATTCGTACTCGACGTGGTTTAATTCGTGGTCGGGGGCCTAATCAAAACCATTATATCCGTAGTATACAAAGCCATGATTTGACCTTTGGTATTGGCCCTGCGGGAACGGGTAAAACTTATTTGGCAGTTGCTTGTGCCGTTGAGGCGTTGGAGCGTGATGAAGTACGTCGAATTATTCTCGTTCGACCAGCAGTAGAGGCAGGTGAGAAATTAGGATTTTTACCGGGTGATTTATCTCAAAAAGTCGATCCGTATTTACGCCCTATGTATGATGCTTTATATGAAATGCTGGGCTTTGAAAAAGTGGATAAACTAATAGAGAAAAATGTTATTGAAGTTGCCCCGCTAGCCTATATGCGCGGTCGCACGTTAAATGATTCCTTTATCATTATGGATGAGGCACAAAATACGACCAAGGAACAGATGAAAATGTTTTTAACGCGACTCGGGTTTGGTTCTACGGCAGTCGTCACGGGTGATATTACCCAAATTGATTTGCCGAGTAGTAAGATGTCTGGCTTGAAACATATTATTAATATATTGCAAGGTGTTAAAGAAATCCGTTTTAGCTTTTTTGAATCAAAAGATGTGGTGAGACATTCACTGGTACAAAAAATTGTTAATTTGTACGAGTCACATGAAGAAAAACAGGAATGATTGATATTGAAATTCAAAACCCAGCCGATCTTGATAGCATACCAAAACGCGATGACTTACTAAGGTGGGTGAGTGCAGCCTTACAGACGAAAAAATCAGACATTAATTCACGTCTAGTGATCCGTTTTGTTGATAACAATGAAGGATGTGAGTTAAACCAAAGGTATCGACAAAAACAAGGCGATGAGATAAAGGCGACCAATATTTTATCTTTTCCCGCAGAGCTTGAAGATTTTGGATTACCTGAGTTAATTGAGCTGAAACAAAAAGAGAATTATTTAGGTGATTTGGTACTTTGTGAGCCTATTGTTAGCAAAGAGGCAGAGACTCAAAAAAAGTCAATGCATAATCATTGGGCGCATTTAATTATTCATGGTACGTTACACTTACAAGGTTATGATCACATCAAAAATAGCGATGCACTAAAAATGGAAGCATTAGAAGTAAAGATTTTAAAAAGATTAGGGTTTGATAACCCCTACGAAGTCCCTGACGAAAAAAGCACAGTAAATGAATAAAAATAAACTCAAGCCTCAGACATGGTGGCGAAAATGGATAAGAAGCTCGATTGATACCAGTGTGATTGATCGTGATGAATTATTGTTACAACTACGTCAGTCACAAAAAAATAATATCATTGCGCCAGAATCTTTAAGTATGATCGAAGGTGTTTTACAGGTAGATAACTTGCGTGTGCGCGATATTATGATTCCACGTTCAAATATTCGTTTTTTGCATATGGATGATAGCTATCACACCATTTTAAAAACAGTGATGGATGCTGGGCATTCTCGTTACCCTGTGTTTGACGTTGATCGCGATGATGTTGATGGTATTTTGTTGGCAAAAGACCTCTTAAAATATGTGGGGCGAGAAGATAACTTTGATATGGATGATATTATTCGTCGTCCAGCCTTTGTACCAGAAAGTCAAAAGCTAAATACTTTGTTAAGTCAATTTAGAAATAGCCGTAATCATATGGCGATGGTGGTTGATGAGTTTTCTGGGACATCAGGTCTAATTACTATTGAAGATGTTCTTGAACAGATTGTTGGCGATATTGATGATGAACATGATGATGTAGATGATAAGAAAAATATTCTTGACCAAGGTAATGGACGTTATACCGTTAAGGCAAATACTGATATTGAAGTTTTTAATGAATTTTTTGAATCTGATTTGAACATGGGTCAATACGATACCATCGGTGGTTTAGTTATGCAGAAAGTCGGTAAGATTCCGCAACAAGGGGAGGAAGTAGAGCTACCTCCTTTTCTATTCAAGGTGTTGCGAAGTGATGGTCGTAAGATTCAGCTCATAGAAGTTCACAAGGTTTCGGGAAAGTAATAATGCGCCATGGTGTTCCTCATCAGCTCAGTCGGTGGCTTTATTTATTGGTGCTTGTTGCGGGTGCAATAAATGTTTTTGCTTTTTCTCCTTTTGAATTTTATCCCCTTGTCTTTATCACACCTGCGATACTTTTTTATGCGTTAAGCAAAGCACAAACAAAGAAACAATACTTTAAGCTAAGTTGGATTTTTGGCATTGGTTTATTTGGTGCGGGTGCTTCATGGCCGTTTTATAGTCTTTATTTTTTTGCACATGCTCCATTAATAGTTTCCATCATCGCGACCACCCTGTTTGTTATTATTATTGCTTTATTAAGCATGGGCTTGTTTGGCTTGTTGGCCGCTCAGTTTCGAGCTACGCCATTGTTTTTACGGTTGTTACTTTTTTATCCTGCCTCATGGGTTTTTATGGAGTGGCTGAGAAGCTGGCTGTTAACAGGATTCCCATGGTTATATTTTGGAAACAGCTTAATAGATTCTGTTTTTTCAAGTTACGCTCCTATTGTTGGTGTACTGGGCGTAAGCTTTATCGCGGTATTAATTGCAGGTGCTTTGCTTAGCTTTGTTTTAGGTAATTCAGTACTACGCACAGTTTATTTAGAGCACGATCCAGATAATCAAATGGTGAGTGATAAAGCAGTAGTAGAGGAGTACTTTGGTACTAAAGTACGGATTTTCTCAGCCCTGCTAATCGCGTTACTGAGTTTTATTGGAATGTTTTTACAAGATGTAAACTGGACTAATAAAACAGGCAGAGTATTAACCGTCAGTGTTTTACAATCTAATATTTCACAACTGCAAAAACTTGATCCAAACCAGTTGGATTTTGCCTTAGATCGTTATGTCAAAATGACTAAAGAGGCACAAAAAAAATACAAAAGTGACATAATTGTATGGCCTGAAACGGGACTATTTGATGTGTTTAACAAGCATATGGATACTTTAATATTACCGTTGCAAGAAACAATTAGAGATAATCAGTCGATATTAATAGGCGGTTTTTTTCTTAATAGTGCCTCTACAGTTGAAAATAGTGTATTGGCATTATCATCAGATGATCGCTTAATTTATTCCAAGCGACACCTTGTTCCTTTTGGTGAGTATATTCCCATGCTTGAATATATTCGTTGGATGGGAGATTGGATACCATATTCTAACATTACAGCGGGTAAAAATAACGGATTATTGTCCGTTTCAGGTGAGCTAGCCCAAATGAGTATATGCTACGAAGGTGCCTTTGGCTCGGAGGTTATTGAGTCTTTGCCAGAGGCGACGTTATTGATAAATGTTACCCATGATGGTTGGTTTACAGGTTCTCTACAGCCTGAGCAGCATATGCAAATTGCTCGTATGCGTTCATTAGAAACGGGTCGGTATATGATTCGGGCAACTACAACAGGGCCAGCAGGTATTATTGATGAAAAGGGGCAAGTGGTAACAACAGCACCGCACTATACACAACAAATAATTACTGGAAAAGTTTATCCTTTTACCGGGTCAACACCTTATGTGCGCTGGGGTAATTGGTTTATTATTGGCTTGATGTCGATAATTTTACTGACGGGCCTTATTGTTAATTTAAGAAAAAAATTAAAGTAGAGGTCCCTTATGGCAACACGAAAAAATGTCACAGCATACATTGATGAGTTACTCAAAATA
>CAYTRF010000085.1:0-1567 GCA_964440065.1 uncultured Cocleimonas sp.
ACATTCAAATGGCTCTCGATACCCTCTACCAAGTTAATACCCCCGAAGGAATCGCACTAAGGCTCTCACCTGCTGGCCCCGTGCCGCGCATGTTGGCATGGTCGATTGATATATTGATTCGACTCGGAATATATTTAATCCTATATGGCGGACTGGCATTTTTAGGCAAAACAGGTCTTGGCATCGCACTCCTTTTGACTTTTTTACTCGAATGGTTTTATCCCGTTTATTTTGAATTATTTAATAAAGGGCAAACACCTGGCAAAAAGACTTTCAATCTTTATGTCACTATGGAAAATGCCAGCCCAATAACCCCCGCAGCCTCTATTATTCGAAACTTATTACGCTTTGTTGACTTTCTTCCGCTATTTTACGGTTTCGGATTTGTCAGTATGTTATTAAACAAACGCTTCCAGCGACTCGGTGATCTGGTAGCAAGCACCGTGGTTTTACACCAAGCACATGAACATCCTGTTTTTGATGGTGATGATGTTGTAGCTTGTGCTCCTGCGTTTAGTCTTAATTTAAAAGAACAACAAGCATTGATTCGTTTTCAACAGCGCGTACCTTATATCGCGCGTGAACGTGCCGAAGAGTTAGCGAGATTGACTGATCCTCTGATTGAAACCAGCAAAACAAATAATGCTACAGAAATGCTCCTAAGTTTTGCAAGTTGGATACTAGGTCACCGAGGTGGCAAAAAGTGAAACAGGTTCAATTCATAGCAAAGTATGCATCGCTTTGGCAACATTTTGAGCAATGGCTGGATTATCAAGAACTTTCAAATTCACGGAAAAAAAGTAAAAAGAATCCCATAGAAAAACCAAATAACCTGGATATGCCGCATGCTTATCGACAAATTTGTCATCACTTTGCTCTTTCTAATTCACGGCTTTATAGCCCTGTTTTAGTAGAAAGGCTCAATAAGTTAGTAGTTCGCGGTCATCAAGCCCTCTACAGTACCCGTACCCATTTTTGGCAGAATATTCTGCGCTTTTTTGCGGGTGGCTTTCCAGCCTTAGTTCGAAAAGAATGGCAAGTCGTCAGCCTTGCAGCCGCCCTATTCTATGTGCCTTTCATTGCCATTATTATTGTCATCCAATTTTTTCCAGACTTAATCTACAGCGTAATGGATGGCGATACCATACGTGGATTAGAACGCATGTATGACCCAGATTTACACGATCGTCTGGGACGTGAAAGAGAATCAGATTCTGACCTTTATATGTTTGGTTTTTATATCAAACACAATATCGGCATCGACTTTAAGATGTTTGCGGGTGGGATTTTATATGGCATCGGCTCCCTGTTTTTCTTAGTTTTTAATGGGGTATTCCTTGGTGCCGCTTTTGGTCACATGACGCATATTGGTTACATCGACAGCTTTTGGGGGTTTGTGGTTGGGCATGGATCATTTGAGCTTAACGCCATGGTGTTATCAGGTGCTGCAGGTTTAAAGCTTGCGCAAGCTTTAATAATGCCTGGCCGAAAATCACGCGTACGTGCTCTTATTGATAATGGCAGGATTGCCGTTCAAATCATGTATGGTGTCATCGTGATGAGCCTT
>CAYTRF010000085.1:1583-5985 GCA_964440065.1 uncultured Cocleimonas sp.
CAGCCTTTATTGAAGCTTTTTGGTCATCCACCGTGATGCCTGTGATGATAAAATATGTGGTTGGAGCGATACTCTGGACATTGGTTGGGGTTTATTTCTTTAAGTTCGGCAAAGGTAGAGCTACGTGAAGTTAACCGAAATCACCGCAAATATTCGTTTGCGCAGCACTTGGGAAGCCATAGATTTAGGTTTTGCAATGGTGCAAAGCTGGTTTAAATCACTTTATGCACCACTTGCCATTGTAATCTTTAGCATTGCAATTGTTCTTTATCTGATTGTTCCTGAAGGCAAGCTTTGGATTGCTAGTTTGATTTTTTGGTGGTTGAAGCCTCTTTACGATAGAGTTGTTCTTTATGTCATCAGTAATCGACTTTTTAATAATCAAGTCACCACAGGACAAACGTTAAAAGCTATACCATCCTTAATTTGGAATACGGGACTCTTCCAAACCCTAACTTTTCGTCGTTTCTCATTTTCTCGTGGCTTTAACTTATCACTTTGGCAATTAGAAAAATTACGGGGCGAAGATCGTTATAAACGACAACAAATATTACACGATGATGCCCACTCGCAAGCTGTTTGGTTAACCATTAGTATGGTTCACTTGGAGGCTTTTCTTACTTTTTCATTATTTGGATTGGTCTTTCTATTCCTTCCAGAGTCCACTCAATCTGACTTTATTTCCGCCATATTTAATGCTAAAGGAGAATATACCCAGTGGATTGATGTAATGAATTATGCTTTTTACGTCATCGTTATTGTTTTTTTGCATCCCTTTTATATTGCGGGAAGTTTTGCGCTGTATCTCAATCGTCGTACTCAACTGGAAGCATGGGATATTGAGCTAGATTTCAAGAAATTATCACAAAGGCTCAAAGAATCATCAAAACAATTATTCTCTTTTGTACTCATCAGTTTCATTGTACTCACGCTAGTTACTTCCCCAAAATATAGCATTGCCAAAGAACAAACTGTCGCTACTGAAGAATTTTTATCTGAGTCACGTCTTGGTGCAGAAAAATCAAAAGACATTATCAATAAGGTAATGCTAACCAAAAATCTAGACGATAAAGAAATCGTTAATCGTTGGGTGAAAATAAAGAAAGAAGACAACAACAAAGAAAAAACTGACACATCAAAACTTGAAGATTTTTTTAAACCTTTTGCTAAAGCCTTCGCTTTTATTGTGGAATTTGGACTCTGGTTTATGATCGGGCTTGGCATAGTTTTATTGGTTTATTTTCGAGATAAATGGCTTCATCTATTCAATATTGAAACGACTAAAGACAGTGATTACGAATCACCCGATATCATGTTTGGCATGGATGTTCGACCTGAATCCCTGCCAAAAGATATCACAGGGAAGGCTCAACAGTTATGGCAATCAACGCAACATCGTGAAGCATTAAGCCTACTATATCGTGGTGCATTGGTTCGACTGATTAACCACGAACAGGTTCGCCTGAAAAACAGCCACACCGAAGGTGATGTGCTACGTCACTCAAAACAACTATTAAGCAAACCCAAGCAACGTTATTTAAGCTCGCTAACAGATCAGTGGCGCTTAATTGCTTATGCACATAAAACACCTTCTGAATCAGATATGCAGTATTTATTTGACCATTGGAGTAGCGACTTTTCTGTCCCAGAGGGGAGCAGAGATGAATAGGTCTATTAGCCTTATTATCAGCTTGTTGATTGCTGTAGTTTTAGCCCTTGGTGCCTATCAGTTTTTTCAAACACATGAGTATAAAGAGGTCACAAAGCGTACCGGGTTCCTTGGAGAAGCACGATCAAATCCGCTGTATGCTACTCGACTTTTTTTAAAACAAATGGGGATACCCACACACACTAAAGAAAGCTTGCAAAGCATTACTCAACTGCCTGATACAGATACCTTGTTACTACTAAATACGAAACGCACCACACTATCACCTGAGAAAATTGATGATCTCATTAATTGGATTGAATCAGGTGGCCATTTAATAACCAAAGCCAGTGATGATTGGAAGTCTTCTGAAAAATTAAAAAATGACGATGATTCTGTTGATGACAACAATAAAGAAATCGAAAGCATAGACCCACTACAACGTTTTTTAGGCGTGCGTACCAGCCGAGGAGAATACCTAAATGAGTTAGAAGACAGCTTCGATCAATTAGAAGGACTAGTGGGTGAATCACTTGAAGAAATCGGCTTAGCAGAGAATATCAAAACCATCAAACTCGCTGGTGTAGATAAAAAATTGGCACTAAAAGACCTATGGTTTCGTGACATACAGGTACGCAAAAATAAACGTAGTATTACCGAACAAATCCAGCTAGGTAACAGTAATTATATCATTCGCCAAAAAGTAGGGAATGGTTTAGTGACGTTGGTATCGGACATGCGCTTTATTGAAAACAAAGCCATAGATGTAGCTGATCATGCTGAAATATTGTGGCATTTAATTCACGGTTTACAGGCATCTAAACAGCAACCCGCCGCAATCTGGTTGATTCATAATGATAAAATGCCAAATTTATTCTCATTACTTTGGAAATACGCTTGGGCTTTTATTATTTCATTAACGCTTTTATTGCTAGCATGGATATTAACTAGCACTCGTCGTTTTGGGCCTCTTATACCCAAAGAACAGGAAAACCGTCGTAGTTTAAAAGAACATATCATCAGCAGTGGCAATTACTATTGGAAAAATAACGACAGAAAAAAACTCCTTGAGAGTTCGCGCCACGCTTTATTGCAACGACTTTCCAGAACCCATCCAGGCTGGTCACAACGAGATCAACAAGAGCAGGCAAGCTTAATTGCAGAGCAAACCGACAACAAACCAGAAGCTATTTACAAACTATTGTTTTCAGAAGATATCAATCTCATTAAAAATGCAGAGCAGTTTACTGATAGCATTCGACAAATTGAACAAATCCGAAAATCCATTTAACAACGATTTTCTTTGAGGATAAAAAACCATGACAGAAATGACATTACAACAAGCAAGCGAGCTAGCCCAAAAACTCAAACAAGAAATTGGTAAAGCCGTTATAGGACAAACTAAGGTTATTGATGAGTCTTTAATAGCTTTGATTGCAGGAGGAAATGTACTCATAGAAGGCGTACCAGGTTTAGGAAAAACGCTATTGGTTCGTGCACTTGCAGCGACTTTCTCTGGCCAATTTAATCGTATTCAATTTACCCCCGACTTGATGCCAGCAGATATTACAGGGCACACTTTATACGATATGGATAGTAAATCCTTTAGTGTTCGTAAAGGCCCTGTGTTTACTAACTTATTATTGGCTGATGAGATAAACCGCGCACCCGCGAAAACACAGTCTGCTCTTCTTGAAGTCATGCAAGAAAAACAAGTCACTATCGAAGGTGAGGCTCATCCTGTGCCCCTACCCTTTATGACACTGGCAACACAAAACCCACTTGAGCAAGAAGGCACCTACCCATTACCTGAAGCTCAATTGGATCGGTTTTTAATGAAAATTTATATTAACTACCCTGATGCGAAAGAGGAAAGCACCATGGTAGCCGCTGTTACCAATCACCAAACAGGCAATCAGTTAAATATTTCTAATGTTGAAGCCATTGCAACGCCTGAAACTATTATGGCGATGCAAAACTTAGCATCGGAGGTGGAAGCCGATCAGAGTGTTATCGATTATGCAGTGCGTATCGTGCGAGCTACTCGCGATTGGCAAGGCCTAAGTATGGGTGCTGGCCCTCGTGGTAGTATTTCATTGATTAGTGCCGCCCGTGCCCAAGCCATGCTACATGCAAGAGACCACATTACACCCGATGATATAAAAAATATTGCACTGCCTGTGTTACGTCATCGTGTGGGTTTGTCACCTGAAATGGAGTTAGAAGGCTATAACTCCGATCAGATTATTCAAAGTATTTTGGATAAAATTGAAACACCGCGTCAATAAGGTTCAGAATTTTTAACAATAAACATGATACCGATTCCCGATAAAAACATATTTTATGCCCTAGCAGGTCTTGCTGGTATTGCCCTGCTCGCAAGTTTTATACCCAGCCTAATCCCTTTTTGGAAAATTTTACTGATAATTTTTGCGGTTATCGCTAGCCTCGATTTAATTTGGAGCAAAGTTCTTTATAAAGGACGGCAAACCATTGAAATAAAAAGAGACTTGCCAGGTTCATTACCCTTAGGAATAGCCCGTCATATTAATTTACGCATAAAAAATCACAGTAAACGAAAACAAGTTTTAGATCTTTTCGATCATTTTCCTCTACAAGTAAAAAGCGAAGGTCTACCGATTAGTTTACGTATTCCACCTCAGCAACATGCGGATATTGAATACAAAATAACTGCGCACGAGCGTGGTAAATTAGTGTTCCCGCAGGTTCAAATAAAACTCCAGTCGCCACTAA
>CAYTRF010000086.1:0-5918 GCA_964440065.1 uncultured Cocleimonas sp.
AGTAAAATTTTAGCCCATTTTTCTTTCGCCACTGACTCGTGCAAAGGTCTCATACTACTGGAGAAAAATTATGAAAACTTTAGCAACAACACTCGTATTATCATCTTTACTTTTTATTTCGCCTGTTATAGCGGGAACTGGGCATGATCATGGTCACAGCCAAGCACCCGTCAATCAAGCGACAGCTGAAAAAAATGCAGATAACGTGATTGCCTCACTGATAGAAAGAAATAAAATTGATAAAAGCTGGTTAATGATAAAAGCAAGCTCTGTGGAGAAAAAAATAATAAATAATCGCCCTGAATGGGCCGTAACTTATAGCAATGAAAAAATTGCCGACAGTGACAAACAAAAACTTTACGTGTTTCTAACAATAGGCGGGGAATATCTTGCCGTAAATTACACAGGAAAATAAAATTACATAAGTTGCTTAAAAATGGACTTGCCGAAAGCAGGGTTTCTTTTGGTTTTTCATTTTCGTTTAAGTTTGTGCTAAGTTTGAGCTTTGGCTTTGTTAAATAGGCAAGCCCATTCGCAAGGCGTTAGCCCTCTGCGAGGCAAAAGCATAATTGCGAGCATCACTAGAATTAGATAGAATCATTCATACACTCTTAACAATTTGGATTAGTCCCATGAGCAATATAGATAATCACACCAAAAAATTCTTACCTATCTGGGTATGGATAATTGCACTTGTACAAATTGCTTTAGTCTTTTTCTTCTCAGTTGGAACGGCAATGAATCCAGGGGACTTTATTCCGGGGGGGTCCGAATTGGACTATGTGACGCAACTTTATATTACTAGAAACGTGACTATCGTACTGGGAATAATAATTGCTTTACTTCTTAGAAGCCACAAAGCGTTATTTGCTATGTTAAGTGTAAGAGTATTGACCGACCTATCTGATGTTATTACGGTATACGTCTTAAATGTCGAAGTCATTAAATCAAGCGTGCCTATGGTGGTGATTATACTTATTATTCCTGCTCTACTTGCTCTTGGGTATTTGTGGAAGCGTATTAATCAAGATAACAGAAATTAATATTATTCTATGTTTAATAAAAAGGAACAGATTTGTGCGTTACTTAAAAGTATTGAAACGGGTGACCCAGAAGCAGTTGCTGTAGTCGATGAAGACAAATATATTCAACATAACCCACAGACACATGAAGGCAATGAAGGTTTAGCTACACTCTTTAAGCGATTATCTAAAACATCGCCTAAAGTTAACATTGTGCGAATTTTTGAAGATGGAGAATATGTTTTCGCTCACACAGAGTACGATTTTTCATCTAGAAATGTAGGTTTCGAAATCTTCCGTTTTGAAAATGATTATGCTGTTGAACATTGGGATAATATCCAGAAAAGAGCAGAACCAGATGATTCAGGATGCACCATGGTTGATGGTGCAACAGAAGCTACAGACCATAAGTTCACAGAAATTAACCGTAAAATAATCCAATCATTTGTAGATAATGTGCTTATTCAAAGGAATGTCGCAAAAAGTAAAGACTATATAAATCAGAAGCAATATACGGAACATGACCCAGTTTTTAAGAATGTTCTCTCTGATACTAAAGAGCAATTACTAATTAGATATAATAAAACTCATCGTATATTAGCTGAAGGAAATTTTGTTCTTTCTGTGTGTGAAGGTTATAGTAAAACTGTTCCATGCTCCTTCTTTGACCTTTATCGCTTAAAGTCTAGAAAAATAGTTGAGCATTGGAATACTACTGAAAAAATTCCTCCTCGAAATGAGTGGAAAAATGATAATGGAAAATTCTAAACGGACTTAGTAATTTAAAAACGCTACAAGCACATTAAATATCGACCCACTAATGTTAGGGCTGTAAGCGTTCAATATCCCAATTGTTACCATCACGTTGATATTCAAAACGATCATGTAAACGATTCATTCCACCTTGCCAAAATTCAATGGTTTCTGGCACTACGCGATAACCGCCCCAAAAATCAGGTAAAGGAATTTCACCTTTTACAAACTTATCTTTCATTTTAGTTAGTTGGCTTTCAAGGATTTGGCGTGAGTTTATGGGAGAGCTTTGCGCAGATGCCCAAGCGCCTAGCTGACTTCCTTTGGGGCGAGAAAGAAAATATTTTAGTGATTCAGCAGGAGAAATTTTAGAGGCTTTGCCATTAATTTCAATCTGTCTTTCTAGCTCTGTCCAAGGAAATAGTAAAGAGACATTGGCATTTTCACCAATCTGCTGTGCTTTTAGACTATTGTAATTAGTGAAAAAAACAAAACCTTTTTCATCAAATAACTTTAATAAAACAGTACGCTGGCTGGGTTTTCCATCGGTAGAAACAGTAGCAAGGCTCATGGCGCTAGGGTCTGGAATTTTCGCGGTCACCGCTTGCGCAAACCATTTTTCGAATTGCTCGAATGGTGAGTCGCTTAAGTCTTTTCGATTTAATCCGTCTTTTGTATATTCACGACGGTAGTCACCTATATCCATAACTTACCTTTTTTTGTCATGGAAGTCTTACTAGTTTTCAAGCTCTTCCCAACGGTCATATTTAGTTTTAAGTGTAGCTTGTATTTCTTGAAGTTCATCCGTTACAGCGGCAGTTTTTTTGTGTTCCTGCTTAAAAAACTCTGGATCTGCCATTTGGGCTTCTAAGTCGCTCAATCTTTGTTCAAACTTTTCTATTTCTTGGGGTAAGTTTTTTAGCTCTTGCTGTTGGTTAAAACTTAGCTTTTTACTTTCTGGCTGGTCATTGCTATCAGTATTTGTAGCTGTTTTTTCTTGTTTCTTTTCCACTTTCTTGGATTTTGGTGCAGAAACAGGAGGACGTTGGCGTAACCAGTCATCATAACTACCCACGTACTCACTAATCTTACCTTCGCCTTCAAACACAAAACAACTGGTCACAAGGTTATTGATAAAGGCACGGTCATGGCTAACGATTAATACTGTGCCTGTGTAATTTAACAATAACTCTTCTAGTAATTCTAAGGTATCAACATCAAGATCATTGGTTGGCTCATCCAGCACTAATACATTGGCTGGTTTGATAAACAATTTGGCGAGCAATAAGCGATTTCGCTCACCACCAGATAAAGCATTGACAGGTGAGTTGGCTCTATCTGGCGTGAATAAGAAATCCTGTAGGTAACTAATGACGTGCTTTTCTTTACCATTGATACTAACTTTATCAGCACCGCGATCAAGGTTATCTTTTACGGAGCGGCCTTCATCTAACTGGCTTCTTAGTTGGTCAAAGTAAGCAACCTCTAAATTTGTACCTTCGATTAACTTGCCTGAGTCAGCTTTTAATTCACCGAGTAATACTTTTAGCAGGGTGGTTTTGCCCACACCATTAGGGCCAATTAAGCCGATTTTATCGCCACGTTGCACTAATGCGGAGAAGTCATCAATCAGAATGCGACCATTGGGTAAGGTATAGTTGATATTTTCAACTTCAACAACACGTTTGCCAGTACGCTGACCCACTTCGACTTGAATATTAACTGAGCCTAGCTGTTCACGGCGCTCACTACGTTCGTCGCGCATCTTCTCTAACGAGCGCACGCGACCTTCATTACGGGTGCGTCGCGCTTTGATACCTTGACGAATCCATACTTCCTCTTGAGCGAGTTTTTTATCAAAACGCGCATTTTCAAGTCCTTCTGCATGCAAGGTTTCTTCTTTGCGACGCAAGAAATTATCGTAATCACCCGGCCAACTGGTTGCATTGCCACGGTCTATTTCGATAATCCGAGTGGCTAAGCGACGCAAGAAAGAGCGATCATGGGTGATAAATACTAAGGAACCATTAAAGCTAAGCAAAAAGTCTTCCAGCCAAATGATGGCTTCAATATCTAAATGGTTGGTTGGCTCATCGAGTAATAAAACATCAGGTTCTTGGACTAGGGCGCGCGCCAATAAAACACGACGTTTAATACCGCCAGAAAGCTTTTTAAAATCCACATCAGGATTTAATTCAAGGCGCGAAATAACAGTATCAATAGTGTTTTGAAAGTGCCAGCCATTACATGATTCAAGATCATGTTGGATTTTTTCAAAACGCTTCATCCAATCTTCTGAGCCAATATCATCTTCTTCATTTAGTGCGTGATATGCAGTGAGTAGAGCCCCAGTTTCCGCTAGCCCTGAAGCAACTACTTCATAGACGCTACCTGACATATCTTTTGGTACTTCTTGTTCTAGTTGCGCGACTACAGCTCCGCCTTGAACAATGATTTCACCTGAATCTGCTTTAATATCTTTATTTAAGACTTTCATTAAAGTCGATTTGCCCGCGCCGTTTCGCCCGATAAGACAAATACGCTCACCTGCATCAATGCTAAGGCTAAGGTTATCTAGTAGTGCAGGACCACCGAAACTGACTTGGATATTTTTTAATTGGATGAGTGCCATCTATGTTCTCTCATATTACTCTCTAGTATTGCCGCTCTCTAAGAGCGGAAAATTTCGCCGCTGATACTATCACGTATCACTGTTGGTGTTTGTAAATCACCTACCATTCCGTCAAGTATTCCGTCAATTGTTGATTCTAATTGCTGAATAACTTCTTTCGTGGTTTTTGCAGGCTCTTGTCCTGTGAGATTTGCGCTGGTGGAAACAATGGCAGAATCTAATACTTGGCACATTTCTTTTGCTAAAGGGTGGCGAGTAATCCGAATGGCTAGACTATCAAATTTTCCTGTTAGCCAGTTTGGTGCTGATTCTAATGCTGGAAAAATATAGGTTGTTTCACTTGGCTGTGTAAAGGTTATTTGGGATTTTGTAATGGGTTTTAGATACTTTTCAACTTGGGAAAAATCAGCAGCAATTAAAATTAAGCCTTTATCAATAGGGCGTTTTTTTACATTCAGTAGCTTATTAACAGCAACTTCATCATCTGGGTTGCAACCTAAGCCAAAAACAGCTTCTGTGGGGTATGCCCAAACACCATTGTTTTGAAATAGTGATGTTAAGTCTTTGGGCTTGGAAGTTATTAACATTGCAAAAAAACATCGAAAAGTGGGGGGGTGTACTTTTACTTCTTCTTAGCTTTAGTTTTTCTCTTAGCAGGAGCCTTCTTCTTTTTAGCTACCTTCTTTTTAGGTTTAGGCAAGCGCTCTACCCACTTACCATTTTCAAAATAAGCTGACCATCCTGTAGCTTTGCCGTCTTTATCAGTACGAACATATTGTTCTTTGGTTTTACGGGCATAACGAATGGCTGCTTTATTGCCTTTTGGGTCTTCAGCAGGTGCTTCTGCTAAATAGTAAAACTTAGGTGAGATACGATCTTTAAAGCGTACTAGCTCTTCCACTAAAGGCGCACGCGTCTCACGTGATTTTGGATAAGTGCTTGCTGCCATGAACAGACCAGCCGCACCGTCACGTAATATGAAGTAAGCATCTGATTTTTCGCATTCAAGTTCTGGTATGTGTACAGGGTCTTCACGAGGCGGAGCGACTTCACCATTACGAAGAATCTTGCGGGTGTTTTTACATTCGCCTTCTTCGTTACTACATTTCATGTAAGGCCCAAAGCGACCTGTGGTGAGGTGCATGTCTTTACCACATTTTTCACATTCAACGATTGGGCCTTCGTAGCCTTTTAGTTTGAATGTTCCTTTTTCGATTTCATAACCATCACACTCAGGGTTGTCACCACAGACGTGTAGCTTGGTGCTCTCATCAATAAAGTAGCTTTTCATCGCCGAATCACATTTAGTACAGCGATGTTTTGCCATTAATGCCTCGGTTTCAGCATCTTCATTATTCACATCGATAGTTTCTTCGGCAGGGACAAGATTGACGGTTTTCTTACAACGCTCTTTTGGAGGAAGGTTATAGCCGTCACAACCTAGAAATACGCCGGTACCAGCCGTGCGAATACCCATTTGGCGGTTACAATCTGGACACTCAATTTCAGTG
>CAYTRF010000087.1:0-5907 GCA_964440065.1 uncultured Cocleimonas sp.
ACTTTATGTTTAAGTCGTACTGGGTGAGGAATTAATATCGGATATGATAAAATAAATAAAAATTATTAAAGGTTAATTATGGGTGCATTTAAAGTAGAAGATTTACCACATTATACTTATGATGACTATAAAATATGGGAAGGACGATGGGAATTAATAGATGGGATAGCTTATGCTATGGCACCCTCTCCGATATTTGAACATCAAAATATAAGTGGTGATATCCATATAGAATTAAAGATGATACTTAAGCCATGTAAGAAATGTATATCAGTATTGGCTGTTGATTGGAAAATCTCAAATGATACTGTCGTTTGTCCTGATAACAGTGTGCTTTGCAGTGAAATAAAAACAAACTTTATAGAAGATGTTCCAAAAATAATATTTGAAGTATTATCCCCCTCTACAAAAAAAGTTGATAGAAATAGAAAATATAATTTATTTCAAGAATTAGGAGTAAAGTACTATATTTTAGTTGAACCAAAAGGAAGCTTTGCAGAAGTGTATAAATTGGAAGATGGATTTTATAAGCTTGAAGGTGAGTTTACAAATGAGATATATAATTTTGATTTAGATAATTGTAAAATAGATTTTAACTTTAAGAATATATTTTAATTTTGTTGTTATTTGCATTTAATTAAAGTAGCGCATTAGTGTAATTACCAGACCTAGATAACTGTAGAGCTTTGGAGTATTTTTTAACGGCGTTTGGAAGATTGTTTAATGCGGGTTTTGTAGAGCTGGTTATAGCACGCACCTTTTCGCGCATATAAAGAAAGCTGGAATTGTTTTGTTGTTGTCGGAATTTGTACTGCTTAGCCCTACTTTTTGTATCACTTACACGCTTATGCGTTAGCGGATGATTTTGTAAAAATTCTCTAACATCATCATATTTACTATTGCTAGAGGATTCTAGTTTTTGTAAAAAATGTGGCATACCAAGAGGGTTAAATCCTGCACTAGCAAGTATACGAAGTCCAACTCGGTCAGCTTCGGCTTCAGCGACTCGCCCAAAAGCTAGTTGTTTATGAGCCATGGTAGCAATGGCCGTATTTAGAATAGCTTGCCCTGCCTGTGGGTTTTGCGTACTCGCTAATAAACTTGCGATAAGTGCTGCATTTGCTGCCAGTTTATTACTGTTAGCTTTGGCAATCATTCTAGAGATATGCCGTTGTGTGATATGAGCGATTTCATGCGATAAAACTGCTGCTAATTCACTTTCTGAATTAGCTAGGAGAATTAATCCAGCATTGATAACGACAACTCCACCAGGCGTAGCAAAAGCATTCACGTCAAGGTTACGCGATACAAGAAAGTAAAATGGCGTATTGGAATGTGATGCGTGTGCAGTTAATTGATTGCCAATAGAGCGTATCCATGTGTTTATTTCAGGATCTTCAACCAGATTCCCACTGTTTCGCAACCGTCTTAGAATCTTTAAACCACTTGCTGATTCGACAGGTGTTGAAGTGTAATTACTAGCATGATTAATAGTCGCAGCTTGGGTGTTTTTGGGGAGAGATAAGTTCAACTCTGCAAATATTGAAATACTAAATATGAGAGCAATTAGCATTATTGATATTTTTTTATACATTCTCATTTATAACTTGATGCCGTAAAGAGTATTTAGTTCCATCATTATCTCATAATAGGTATCTATATATAAAATATCATGTCACATAGCTAATTAATATTGACTAAATATTTCACCACTTGTAGTATCAGTTTATTAGCACTCTCTTATAAAGGTTTTTTGAATGTCGGCAATAAAAGAAATAGATGCAGCTTCTCTTAAAGAAATGATGGACAAAGATGAAGGTATTCAGCTTATCGATGTTCGCTCTCAAGCAGAGTTTGCTCAAGGTATTATTGAGGGAGGAGAATTTATGCCTATGCATACTGTCCCGTTAAAAATGAATGAATTAGCCAAAGATAAAACAATTGTAATCTACTGTCGCAGTGGTGCTCGCTCAGGACAAGTTTGTGGCTATATTGCCGAGAATGCTGGCATCGAAGCACTAAACTTACGTGGTGGAATCATTTCTTGGTATCAATCAGGTTTTGATATTGTGAGACCTGAGGGTATGCAGGCTCAAGGTTAAGCTACTGAATCATTTAGATAAAGTGGGTTGAAGAATACTTCTTTAGCCCATTTTTTTAGACGCCATTTATACAAACGATATACAAAAACACACAAAAAAATGATTTGTTTGGCATAGTAAAGTATCATCCCTGCCCAAATATTAACCCCCTATGTTAAGGAGAAATTAAGATATGCCAGTAAAAAATGCATTTTACGCACAATCAGGTGGAGTTACAGCTGTTATCAATGCCTCAGCTTGTGGCGTTATTCAAACCGCTAAAAAGCACAGCGATAAAATTGGTACAGTTTACGCGGGTCAAAATGGAATTATCGGTGCTTTGACCGAAAACCTAATCGACTGTGACCAAGAGTCTGATGAAGATATTGCTGCTTTATTGCACACACCTTCTGGCGCGTTTGGTTCTTGTCGCTACAAGATGAAATCTCTTGAAGACAATAAAGAAGAATACGATCGCTTGATCGAAGTATTTAAAGCGCACAACATCGGTTACTTCTTCTACAACGGTGGCGGAGACTCAGCTGATACCTGTCTTAAAGTTTCACAGCTTTCTGAAAAAATGGGCTATCCAATCCAAGCGATTCACGTACCAAAGACCGTTGATAACGATTTGCCCATCACAGATAACTGCCCGGGTTTTGGATCAGTTGCAAAATATATAGCAGTATCAACACGTGAAGCTAGTTTTGATGTTGCATCAATGGCAAAAACATCTACGAAAATATTTGTGCTAGAAGTAATGGGACGTCATGCAGGCTGGATTGCAGCAGCAGGTGCATTAGCAGCTGATGAAGATAATGATATTCCAGTGGTGATACTTTTCCCTGAAATAAAGTTTGATCAGGAAAAATTCCTAGCACTTGTTGATTCAAAAGTTAAAAGTCATGGTTACTGTACGATTGTTGTTTCAGAAGGGACAGCATGGCCTGACGGTCGTTTTCTTGCAGAGCAAGGAACACGTGATGACTTTGGTCACGCTCAATTAGGGGGCGCAGCGCCAGTAGTTGCTAACTTAATTAAAGAAGCACTCGGTTACAAATTTCACTGGGCAGTTGCAGATTACCTACAACGTGCAGCACGTCACTTGGCATCTAAGACAGATGTTAAGCAAGCTTATGCATTAGGTGAGGCAGCCGTTGAAATGGCAGTAGCGGGAAAAAACTCCGTCATGCCTGCAATTATTCGTACATCAAATAACCCGTATAAATGGGAAATTGGCTCAGGTGATTTAGCAGATATTGCTAACGTTGAAAAAATGATGCCAATGGATTACATCAGTGAAGATGGCTTCGGAATTACTGACGCATGTCGTGAGTATTTATTACCATTAATCGAAGGTGAAGATTATCCTCCTTACAAAAATGGAATGCCTGTTTATGTAACTTTAAAGAAGATATTAGCTGAGAAGAAACTACCTGAATTTACTATGAAGTAATGGGTAAATATTCTTATGAAAGCCCTGCATTGCAGGGCTTTTTTTTTGCATAAAAAAATATGAAAATCTATGTGTCAAATAGTGAGCGTGTAAAAAAAGAGCGAAAAGTGGGGGGGTGTGCTTTCTATACTGTTTTAATTGGTTATTTACTAATGTGGTGTAATTCCACGCAATCTTTCATTACGACGACGTAATAACTCAACCATAAAGAGTAAAATAATCGAGAAGGTTATTAGTAATGTTGCTACTGCTAAAATTGTCGGGCTAATCTCTTCACGAATGCCAGAGAACATTGCCCAAGGAATGGTTCGTTGATTTACGCTTCCCACAAACAGAATGACAACAACTTCATCAAAAGAGGTAATGAAAGCAAATAAAGCACCTGAAATCACACCCGGTGTAATTAACGGCACTGTAATTTTAAAAAAACTATTGGTTGGTGACGAACCTAAACTTGCGGCGGCACGCGTTAAACTATGATCAAAGCCGGTCAGCGTGGCGGTAACGGTTATAACCACGAAAGGTGTCGCTAAAGCAGCATGAGCCAATATTACGCCTAAATGTGTTCCTAGCAGATTGATACGTGCGTAGAAGAAGAACATTCCTGCTGCCGAGATAATCAAAGGCACAACCATAGGTGAGATTAAAATGCCCATGATGGTTGTTTTAAATGGAAAGTCCTTTTGGCTTAAGCCTAAAGCCGCTAGTGTGCCTAGGAATGTCGAAATGATGGTAGAGAAGATAGCGATGATAATGGAGTTCTTTACTGCTTTTTGCCAATTAGGATCATTAAAAAACTTTTCATACCATTTGGTTGAATAGCCCTCAGGATCAAAATTCAGCATTTCTGGGGTGAAAGTAAAATAGGGTTGAGCATTAAATGATAATGGAATAATCACCAAAATAGGGATTATCAAGAATAGAAAAATCGCCACACAAATCGCTAGAAAAGTGTAGTGCCAAACTCTTTCGCCAGTGGTTGCGTGTAATGGTAATGCCATAGTTCTTAACCTAAAGTCCTTAACCCAACTTCATATTGTCAATGCCTACGATTTTATCGTAGATAATGTACAGGGCGAGTACCAACATCAGTAATAAGGCACCCAGTGCAGCCGCTAAACCCCAGTTTAATGATTCTGAGATATGGTAGGCAATAAAGTTACTAATTAATGTACCGCCTGTTCCACCCACTAATGCAGGTGTAATGTAATAACCAATTGCGAGGATGAAAACTAAGATTCCACCAGCGCCTATTCCTGCAATCGTGTTAGGGAAATAGATACGCCTAAAGGCTGTAAATGAGGTAGCCCCCATCGAACGAGCCGCACGAACGTAACTAGGATCAATCGTTTTCATTACACTAAACAAAGGCAAAATCATAAAAGGCAATAAGATATGAGTCATAGCGATAATAGTACCCGTTTGATTGTGAATCATAGCGAGTCGCCCATCTTCTCCGATAATACCAATCCACACCAATACATCATTGATAACCCCTTCTTTTTGAAGAAGCGCAATCCAAGCACTGGTCCTCACCAATAATGATGTCCAGAAAGGCAGGAGCACTAAAATTATGAGTAAATTACTCGCCTTGGTTTTTAAGGATGCAAGTAGGTAAGCTATTGGATATCCCAATAAAATAGTAAGAAATGTAATCAAAGAACTAAGCCATAATGTTTTGATAAATAAGTCGATATAAATTTGGCTATCTTCATCTTTCATGCCAATACTGCCATCAGGTTTAGCTTTCATATCTATCGCTGATAAAAAATGCGAGGGAGTATATTTGCCACTTTCACGTTGGATTAATTGCCAAGTGGATAATTTTTTCCACTTCTTATCTATTTTAATTAAAGTATCTTTGTAAGTGGTTTCAAGCTTGGCAGGGTCGAATTTTTTAAGTTTACGTCCTGTCTTTTTAAACAGGCTAGACATGCCCGATTTTTCGAAGTTTAGCCTGCGACCCACCTTAGCTATGGTTTTTTCTTTAGCTGCTTTTTGGCCATCAACAATAAAAGCTTTAAAAACCTCCTCATTTGGCAACTCACCAGAAGTCGCATCCCACTGAGCAAGCTCAATTATAGTAGTCGGAAGTATTTCACCGACAATGTTATTGTCTACACTGCGTAGTAGCATATCGAAAATTGGCAATAGAAAAGTAATGAGAATAAATAAAAATAGTGGTGCAACTAACAGCAAAGCAGTGCGCTTACGTTTTCTTAACGACTTTTGTAAGCTATGCTTTAACAAAGTGCCATCAGCTGTCGTTAATGGAGCAGATTCTGTAGCAGTGTTACTGGTGCTATGTCGCGCCATTATTTAGGAATCCATTTAGAAGGTTAAAGAAATAATCCTTTGTAAATATATCTT
>CAYTRF010000088.1:0-5866 GCA_964440065.1 uncultured Cocleimonas sp.
GCAAGACATTAGCGAAAAATTTGGTGATGTGGTTGCGGATTTAGTTGATGGTGTTACTAAACTTGCTGGCGGTGAATTCAATACTCGCCAAGAAATAGCCGTCGCTAGCTTTCATAAAATGATGGTTGCGATGACACAAGATTTTCGTGTGGTTTTGATAAAGCTGGCAGATAGGCTGCACAATGTAAAAACACTCGGAGTAAGAAAGCCTGAAGCAAAAAGGCGTATAGCCCAAGAAACCTTAGATATTCACGTACCCTTAGCAAGAAGAATGGGCATGAACGCTTTGCGTAAAGATTTGCAAATGACGGCATTTAAACATTTTTACCCCTGGCGATCAAAAGTCTTACAGTGTGTGATGGATGAGTACCTCAAGGAAAATGTAGAAACACACCATAAAATAACTAAGAACATAACTCAAAAACTAAATGAAAAAGGTATCAAAGGGCAAGTATTTCGTTGGGATAAAAATATCTTTCGCTTATATCAGCGCATTCAAAAGAAAAAAGGAAGAAAACATCTCGACAAACAAACAGAAGCATTAGAAATCCGCGTACTGGTCAATTCAACATCAGAATGTTACTCAACGCTAGGTTATATCCACGCACTTTATCAACCCAAAATTAATTCCTTTAAAGACTTCATTGCAACACCCAAAGGTTATGGTTTTCAGGCTTTGCAAACCGCTTTTGTAACATCCGATCGACAATTAGTTCGCGTACAGATTCAAAGTCACGAGATGTATCAAATCGCCCAGTATGGTATTACCGCTCATTGGCGCTACCCTAAATTATTAGAATATTCAGATAAATCACAAACTTACCTAAATCGCTGGCTTGAGCAAGTAAAAGAAATCCAGCAGGCAACGGGTAGTGCTGCTGAATTTATGGAGGATATGAAAGCGGATTTATTTCTCAATGAAATTTATATACTAACCCCTAGAGGTGAAACCAAGGTTTTACCTAAAGGAGCAACCCCCGTTGATTTTGCTTATGCGATTCATACTGAAGTTGGCAATAAATGTGTTAGTGCGTTAATCGATGGAGAACCTTGTCGCTTAAATACACCTATTCCCAATGGCTCAACCGTCAAAATTAATACCAAAGCTGATGCCACACCTCATTCGACTTGGCTGAATTATGCGATCACTGCGAAGGCTCGATCCTCTATTAGAAATTGGATCAACAAGCGTAAATCACACGAATTTATTGATTTAGGCAAACAAATTTTAGATAAAATATTAGCGCGCTACGAGATCAACTTTGATAGCATTAACAAAAATGACATTGAGCAGACTTTAGATATTTTAAACCTAAAAGATAAAGATGCGATGTTTAGTAGTATTGCCCGTGGCAATCAAAGTGCTCGGATTATTGCTAAGCGACTACTGAATGATGACTCTTTAAAGCAAGTCACGGAGACGAATGAAGATCAGCCACTGCTTATTAAAGGTACAGAAGGGCTTGCTGTAAATTTACAAACCTGCTGCTACCCAGTTCCTAATGATCCGATAATTGCAGAGCTAGATGAAATAACGGGCTTGGAAGTACATCGTTCAAATTGCCCTATTTTAATGAGTAATGCCTCTCGGCGTGAGAAGTCAAAAGAAACATTGAGTGTTGCATGGGTGGATGACACCACATCTGAATCGCACTTTTTAGCACCCCTTAATGTTGCGGTTCGTAATCGAGTGGGTGTTTTGTCCCACATAACCAATTTACTTGAAGAGATGCGCGTCAATATTGAAGATATTAATATCTCAGGTGATAGCGACGTAAAAGATATGTATTTTTTATTACAAGTCACTAATGAAAAACACTTGCGTCAAATTGCAGAATCACTAAATAATCAATCACAGGTTATTGATGTTTCGCGACCTTTTGCGCATTCAGAGTAACGCTAAAACTACTAAAAAGTACACCCCCCCACTTTTCGATGATTTTTTAATTAAAGGAGTAATAAATGGCACGAGAAATAATCTCCACTAATAAAGCACCACAAGCAATTGGCACCTATTCACAGGCGGTTAAAGTGGGTGATACGGTTTACATCTCAGGTCAAATTCCTTTAGTACCTGAAACCATGGAGATTAATAGCGGTGATTTTGCAGAACATACCCGCCAAGTTTTTACTAACCTAGCCGCAATTGCTGAAGCCGCAGGCGGTAGCTTAAAAGACATTGTAAAACTCAATGTTTTTTTAACTGACTTAAATAACTTCGCTACAGTAAATGAAGTGATGACAGAGTTTTTTGATGAGCCATATCCTGCACGTGCAGCGGTTCAAATATCAGCACTTCCAAAAGGCGTAGCGGTGGAAGCTGATGCGGTACTCGTTTTAGAATGAGTAAAAATAAGCAAATAGCACTTTACCCTGGTACTTTTGATCCGATAACAAACGGGCATATCGACCTAGTTCAACGTGCTTCAAAATTGTTTGATAAGGTGATCGTCTCGATTGCGGCAAATAGCAAAAAGAACCCTCTTTTTACTTTGGAAGAACGTATCGCCTTGACTGAAAAAGTATTGGAATGCCCTAATGTTGAGGTGAAGGGTTTTAGCGTGCTCTTAATAGATTTTGCTAAACAAGAAAATGCTAGCGTATTAATTCGTGGTTTACGAGCGATTTCAGATTTTGAATATGAGTTTCAGCTTGCCAGTATGAACCGTAATTTAGCACCTGATATCGAATCCGTTTTCTTAATGCCTGCCGATGAGTATTCGTTTATTTCATCGTCGTTGGTAAAGGAAGTTGCCGCATTGGGGGGGGATATTTCTAACTTTGTGCATCCTCTGGTTAATAAGGCTTTAACTCAACAAACAAGATAAAAGATATTTCCAACATTTTATTGCTTCACTTGAAACCTTGTTTTAAATTACCCAGAAACAAAAGCCACCCGAATGGCATCTAATTTAAGCCGTGCTTGTTCCAAGTAACTCGCTAGAGCCGTTACATTTTCCTCAAGCTGTATAACTTCTTCTTTGCGGATATTTGGGTTTACTTTTGCAAGCGCACGTAATCGTTCAATGTCTTCTTTAGCTTCAGCGGATAGAACTTGCTGTGCTTGTTTAATAATTTCATCTTGTTTGGGCGTTGCTAACTTTGCTGATTGATCTACTAAAGATTGGATTGCAGGGCGTGCGTGGCGGATTATATCTTCTGTGGTACGCTTATTTACACGGTCCGCATATCTATTTAGCACTTCATGTTTTAAGGCTTTTGTTAAGTTTCTACTATTGTTATCGATTACAATTCGCACGCTCGATTCTGGCAAGTAACGATGGATTTGCAAATACTTAGGTGCTGGGCAATGAATGCTGTAGATTGCTTCTAAAATAAGTGTGCCCGCACTAAAGTCTTTGGAATCAAATTCAACCGAGCAAAAAGTGGCATTACCAAAGTCGCTGGTCAAAATCATATCCATCGCACCTATCACCATGGGATGCTCCCATGTTAAAAAGTGCATGTCTTCTCGTGATAACGCTGTTTCTCTATCGTAAGTGGCGGTTATGCCATCTTCTGGAAGACCAGGAAAGTTGGCACTCATCATATGATCGGTAGGTTTTAAAATGAAACTCTCTGCACCGTGAATTTGCTGATCCACACCGTATTCATCAAAGACAGCATCCATATAACCTGTTAACTGTGCCTCGTTTGAAAGAGCATCCACCTCATCAATAACTTCGGCTGCATGTTCTTTGTGACATGAATTTAACTCTAACAAACGATCCCGCCCTTGTTGCATTTCGCTTAGCGTTTCATCCACTAATGTTTTGGTTCGCGTGATAAGGTCAGTAAATTTATTGTTGTCATTACCCAACAACTCACGACGAATCTCATTTTCAAAGACTTCAAAAACACCATGACCGACAGAGCACACATGCTGGAATGCATTTAAACCTTGATCATACCAGTTGAGCAATTTCTCCTGCGCCGTATCAATGAAATAAGGTACATGAAGTTTGATTGTTTCCGTCTGACCGATTCGGTCCAAGCGCCCAATACGTTGCTCTAATAAATCAGGGTTAAGCGGTAAATCAAACAAAATCAAATGATGTGCAAACTGGAAGTTACGACCTTCACTGCCAATCTCCGAACAGATTAAAATCTGCGCACCTTGTTCATCATCTGCAAAATAAGCTGCTGAGCGGTCGCGCTCAATAATGCTCATACCCTCGTGGAACACACTGGCATTTACGGTAGTTCTTAAACGTAGATATTCCTCCAGTGCCAATGCTGTTTCGGCGTAAGCACAGATTAATAATACTTTTTCTTTGCGATGTTCTTCTAGCCAATCGACTAACCACTCAACCCGCGTATCTTCACCAATCCAAATCTCTGGGGGTAATTCAATTTCAGGGTGTAAGGCGATATTTAGATCATCAAAATCTTGCTGATAAATTTCAGGCAAAGCCATTTTATATGAATGAAGTTCGCGCTGTGGAAAACCTCCTACGGAGTCGCGGGTATTGCGGTATAAAACGCGCCCTGTTCCGTGACGATCCAATAAGTCCTGAATGATATTATCCAAGTTTTCTTTGGAGCCATGATCAGCTTCAAAGGTGTTAACCGCCTCTTTACCTAGATAACCTTCTAATTGAGTCAGCTTTTCACTGTCACCAAAATTACTGTCTTCATTTAGCAACCACTGTACTAACTCATTCACTGGCTTGTAATTAGCTTCCTCTTCGATGTAGCTGTGTAAATCAAAGAAACGATCAGGGTCAAGTAGTCGCAAGCGCGCAAAATGACCTTCAATACCTAATTGCTCAGGCGTGGCTGTTAAGAGTAAAAGCCCCGGAATTTTTCTAGCGAGTGTTTCCACACACAAATATTCATTGCTGACATGCGTTTCGGTCCAACTTAAATGATGCGCTTCATCTACAATCATAATATCCCAACCCGCATCAACGGCTTGCTGGTGACGCACAGGGTTTTCGGATAAGAATGACAAACTACAAAGAACCAGCTGAGCACTCTCAAAGGGGTTAACCTTAGTTTCAGCATCGCCTTCATCTTCAATCGCAAAACAACGCTCTTCATCTAATACTGTAAAGTGCAAATTAAAGCGACGGAGCATTTCAACCAACCATTGATGCACCAGCGTTTCAGGCACAATAATTAAAGCACGATTAACACGCTCGGTTAATACCTGTTGGTGTAAAATCAAGCCTGCTTCAATAGTTTTACCTAGACCAACCTCATCTGCCAACAGAACACGCGGTGCATGGCGTTGTGCTACTTGGTGAGCAATATAATATTGGTGCGGCATCGGCTGAACACGCGCACCTGATAGGCCAAAGCTGCCCGATAATTGCTGGCGATGTAAATGCTCCAGCGTTTGGACACGTAATTCAAAATGCTTGTTTTTATCAATCTGCCCAGCAAACAAACGATCTTGCGGTTGACTAAATTGAGCAAAGCTATCCAGCTCCAACTCATGCATATGCGTCTGCTTACCGTCTGCATCAATGCCTACATAAACGATACAATGGTTATGCTCTTCATAACCTGTCACCGTAATGCTTTCACCTTCTTCGGTACTAATGATATCGCCTACTGGATATCTAACCCGATTCAAAGGTGCATTATCAATCGCATAGGCTCGTGTTTCATCCACGGCCGTAAACACGATGGTCAAATGGCGACCTTCAACTTTTTCAATAAAGCCAATGCCTAAAGCTGCTTCGGTATTACTAACCCAGCGTTGTCCGGGATGAAATTCGTTTTTCATATTATGAGTTTAGATGTAATCAATAAATGGGAGGCGTATTTTGAATCAAATAGGGATTAGGTCAAGTTTATTATTAATAGAGACCTTTGCACGAATCAGGTGACGAGTAAAAATGGTTGAAATTCCACTGCT